>JBDTOA010000097.1:0-7341 GCA_039933475.1 Dermatophilaceae bacterium | reverse complement strand
CGTCCGACCTTGGTGGAGCCTCCGGCCAAGAGCTGAACGCCTCAACCGCATGTATGGCGAGTGGCCACCTTGTGAGGGGATCGTCGGCAGTGCAGTCAGCCCAGAGGGATCCGACCCTGGGTTCCGTCGGCAAAAGTCCAGGTAACGGCCTTGATCGAGTCCTTGCCGGGATCGTTTGGATGGGCGAACCCCGCACTCATCGCGAAGATCACCCTGCCGTCTGGCAGGCGTTGCTCCACGGCGAGCCCGGTCGCCGCGTCGCCGGTCGTCAGGTCCACACCGATGTTGGATGAGCCGGGCGGGAGGATCCCCGCAGCGATGGGCGGGCCATCGTTGGTGAGCTGCACATCCTTGGCCTTCACCAGGAGTGGTTGGCGTCCGGTCACCACGGCAGCGCCGGACGAACCGGTGCTGGCACCGTTCAGGTCATAGGCGCTCAGGTCAAAGGCGCTGTCCCCGGCGGGCAGGGTCTCGTCCCTGACGAGGATTCGTCCGAAAACGGTGGTCTGTCCGTCCTGCTCCGGTTGCAGCACCACTTCGACTGAGACTGTCGTGTTGATGGCGAGCACTCGCCCCGTCAACCGCCGGCCGTTTCCGATTCCGTCCACGATCCCTGTGTCCCCGTACCACCGGATGCTCTGGATGTCGGCGCGTCGGGCCGTCGCCGGGTACTTGACGGCGAAGACCGTGTAGTCCGTGCCGTCGACCCCGGCGGAGGCCATGCCATATGAACCGCCATCAGCGAAGGTGATCCGCACGTCGCGGGCAGAGCTGGGGACCAGACCAATCGTGACCGGGTGCCCGTCGACGATGCCGGAGACCCAGGTCGCATCGGGCTTCTGGCCTGGTTTGCCGGTGGACGAGCCGATCACTTCTTGGCGCTGCCCCTCGGGGGTGGTGACAAAGTAGTGAATTTTGGTCGCGACGCCGGCATCGAGCTGGAAGGAGGCCTCGAACGTCCCGGATGCGAATCCCAGCTGACCCATGAAGATGCCAGATGTTGCGGTGTGACTTGCCGGCGGGGGAATGACCGAGTCGTCAGGTCGGGTCATCACGGTCGCACCCATCGCCACCAACCCGACCGCCATGGCCGCCGAGCCAGCGGCAATGATGCGGTGTCGACGGAGGGTCCGACTGCCTTGACGCAGAACGGATTCGGCGTGGAATGTCAAGCCGGCCGGCATGCCAGCGGCGTCGAACTCGCGACGCAGGTCAGCCTCGAGGTCGGTGGTCATCGCCGGCTCCCTTCGGTGGATGAGGTGGCGTTGCGGGCGGCGGTCTCTGCTTGGGCTTGGGCCTCGACGTGTTGGCGTAGGGCAGCCAACCCGCGGGACGCGGCGCTCTTCACCGAGCCGACCGAGATGCCAAGCGCCTCGGCTACCGCTGCCTCAGACTGGTCGGCGTAGTAACGCATGACGACGATCTTGCGTTGTTGCTCCGGCAGCCGGGAAAGTCGTCGGACGAGGTCATCGCGATCGTCGCTGCCGGTGACTGCGCTGTCGTCCGACCTTGAAGCTGACCCGCGATCGAGTCCCGTGCTGGTGAAGTCAGCCACGACCTCGTGGCGGGTGGCACGCCATACGTCGATCTTGTGGTTGACCAGGCAACGCCGCGCGTAGGAGAGGGCTCTGTCCTGGTCGATCTTGTGCCACACGACGTAGGTCTTCACGAAGGCTGCCTGGGTCAGCTCCCTGGCGCGGTCGGTGTCGCCGGTAAGGAACCATGCGGTCCGCAGCAGGGCAGGTCCGGCGTCGCCCATGAACGCGGAGAACGACACGTCGCGCTCCGCCTTGGAAGGTCTCACCACGCCACCCTCGTCATGGTCATATCTCCACTACGCAGAACCGGGTCAAAAGGTTGCCCAGCCTCTCAGACAATCTGAACCTCGGTCGTCTGGGTCGGCCCGGTTGACGGGGTTCGCCGGGGCGGCTGCCATAGCCTTGGGCCGTGCGCATCGACCTTCACACCCACTCCACGGCCAGTGACGGCCGGCAGTCGCCGGCCGAGGTCATCGCCTCTGCCGCCCAGACGGGTCTGGACGTCGTCGCGCTGACCGACCACGACACTACTGCCGGCTGGGCCCAGGCGGCGGTCGCAGCCGAGCAGCACCGCATCGCCCTGGTCCGGGGGATCGAGATCTCCTGCAAGGACAACGGCATCAGCATCCATCTGCTCGGCTATCTCCACGACCCGGCGGCGCCAGGCCTGCTGGATGAGCTGGAGCACGCAAGGGAGAGCCGCGAGACTCGCGCCAGACGGATCGTCGATCGGATATCGCAGGACCTGCCACTGGACTGGGACGACGTCCTCGAGCAGATCGGGCCAGGAGCGACGATCGGTCGCCCCCACATCGCGGATGCGATGGTGGCCAAGAAGATCGTTGACTCCAGGGACGATGCATTCCGTGACTACCTGTCCAGCGGATCTCCCTACTACGCAACGCACTACGCCGCAGACGCGGTGGACGCTGTGCGTCTCGTCGTGGATGCCGGAGGCGTGGCGGTGATGGCGCACCCGTTGGCCAGCAAGCGGGGTCGCGTGGTGGACGACTCTGTCATCGAGGCCATGGCGGAGGCTGGGATGGCGGGCCTCGAGGTGCACCACCGCGACCACGACCCCGAGCAGGTGCGCCACGGACTCGAGCTCGCCGCCTCCCTTGACCTCTTCGTCACCGGCTCCTCGGACTACCACGGAGACGGCAAGGTGAATCGGCTGGGTGAGAACACGACCGATCCCCTCGTCCTCGCAAGGATCGAAGATCTGGCGACCGGTGTGGCAGTTCTGCGACCTTGAGGCGACGGGTCGCGGGTCGCCCCGGCCGTGCCGTGCGGCGGCTGCTCGCCGAGGCTGTCACCACCGGAAGCTAGCCTCAGGGAGTGACTGAGGCATCCACGCAACAGACGTTCGGCGGTATGCCGCCACGGCTCTACTCTGCGAGCCCGAGCAGGCTCCTGGCGTGGCTCGACTGCCCACGGCGCTATCGGATGCAGTATCTCGACCGCCCCAAGCCGGCTGTCCGACCACGACGGGCCCATACCTCGGTCGGCGTGGCCACGCACAATGCGCTTCGCGACTTCTGGGATCTCGTGCCGGTCGATCGCACCCCCTCGGCGGTGGAGGGGCTGGTGAGGCGGTCGTGGATCGACGTGGGCTTTCGTGACCCGGAGCAGTCCGCACGCTGGCGCGTGCGCACGACGACGAGAGTGACGGAATACCTGCGGGGCATTGACCGCAGCGGGCAACCGCTGGGCGTCGAGCGGACCGTCGCCCTGCGCACCCAGAGTCTGGCCGTGACGGGCCGCATCGACCGGCTCGACGACCGAGACGGTGAGCTGGTGGTGGTCGACTACAAGACCGGGCGGGCGCGGCTCACTGACGAGGATGCGCGGACTTCGCTGCCGATGGCGCTGTATGCCGTCGCCGTCTCTGGCATGTTCCGACGCCGCTGCGAGCGCGTTGAGCTGCACCACCTCTCGACGGGAGAGGTGCTGGCGCACGAGCACACACCAGAGACACTCGCGCGCAAGGTGGCCGAGGCTGAGTCAATCGCCTCCGACCTGCGCCGGGCCGATGCGGACTTCGCGGAGCGGGGTGCCGACTCGCCGCTCTTCGGGCCACAGGTCTCGTCGATCTGTTCCTGGTGCGACTTTCGCGCGCACTGCCCCGAGGGTCAGCGGGCCGGGCCAGAGAAGTCCGACTGGGCGGGGCTCGGCGCTGCCGACGAAGAAGTGTGAGTCATCACACGTGCGGCACTAGCGTGTTCTGTGGGGCGCAGAGCGGCTGCGACGCTGACAGACTGTGCCCGACACCTTGGCCATCGGAGAGGCATCACCCGTGACTGCGACAACGCGAACCCGCAAACAGGACCAGCAGGTCAAGACGGACGAGGGCCCTGTGACGCGGCTGGGCACCATCGTGGCGGTGGCCAACCAGAAGGGTGGGGTGGCCAAGACGACCTCGGTCGCCTCGCTGGGTGCGGCATTTGCCGAGCTCGGCAAGCGGGTCCTGCTGATCGACCTCGATGCGCAGGCGTGCCTGACGTTCAGCCTCGGCGTCGACCCGGACGAGGTCCAGATGAGCATCAACGAGGTGCTGGTCGGGCGCAACGTCAAGGCTCGCGACGCGGTAATGACCTGCGCGGACGGAGTCGACCTGATCCCGAGCGTCATCGAGCTGGCGGGAGTCGAGGCGCAGCTGCTGCCGCGACCCGGCCGCGAGTACGTGCTTCGTTCGGTCCTGGAGCCGATCCGGGCGGACTATGACGTCGTGCTGCTGGACTGCGCACCCTCGCTCGGCGTCCTGACCCTCAATGCCCTCACCGCCTCACAGGGGCTGATCATCCCGATGCCGTGCGAGATGCTGAGCCATCGCGGCGTCGGACAGCTGCTGGACACCGTCACCGACGTGAAGGCGATCCTCAACCCTGGCCTTGAGGTCTTCGGCATTCTGCCCACGATGTTCGACGGTCGCAGCAACCATGCTCGGGCCGTCCTGGCCGACGTGGGCGAGCGCTATGGCCTTCCGGTGCTCAGCCCGCCGATCCCCAAGACGGTTCGCTTCGCCGAGGCGCCGGCGGTGGGTCGCTCGATCCTCACGACGTCACGAAGGTCCAAGGGCGCGCAGGCCTACCGCGACGTCGCGAAGAGCCTGTTGCCACGCCTCTGACTGCCTGCACGAAAAAGCCCGCCAACCCCGAAGGGATGGCGGGCTGCTTCTTGCCTGGGTGGGGTCTCAGGCCTTTGACTCCACAGGAGTCGCATCGTTGGTCTTGCCGGCCGCTGCGTTCGTCGCAGTCGTGTCGGCCTGACCACCACGGGTGCGACGACGGTTGCGGCTGCGGCGGGGTTTGGTGTCCTCGCTGCCCTTGGGGTGATCGGCGTTCTTGGGCCGATCGGCAGGCGGACGCTCACGGCCTTCCGAAGAGCGCGCGCCGCGAGCAGAAGATCCACCCGTGCGACCGCCAGTGCTGCGACCACCCGCAGAACGGCCCCGGTCCGGCGACGCGCCCCTGGCGTTCTTGCCAGTCTCGCCGAGGTCCTCGACCCTCTCGGCGTCAAGACCCTCTCGGGTTCGGCTGGACTTGGGCAGCCGACCAGTCGCGTTGGTGGGGATGTTCATCTGGGCGAAGAAGTGCTCGGATGACGAGTAGGTCTCCTGCGCCTTGGGGATACCAAGGTCCAGGGCCTTGTTGATCATGCCCCAACGATGCAGGTCGTCCCAGTCGACGAACGTGACCGCAACACCTTTGTTGCCTGCGCGGGCGGTGCGTCCGATGCGGTGCAGGTACGTCTTGTCGTCCTCGGGGCACTGGTAGTTGATGACGTGCGTCACGTTGTCGACGTCGATACCGCGGGCAGCAACATCAGTAGCGACCAGGACGTCGATCTTGCCGTTGCGGAACGCCCGCAGGGCCTGCTCGCGAGCCCCCTGGCCGAGGTCCCCGTGGATGGCTGCCGCGGCGAAGCCGCGCTCCGCGAGGTCATCAGCGACCTTGGCTGCGGTGCGTTTGGTCCGGCTGAAGATGAGGGTCAGTCCCCGGTCCTTTGCCTGAAGCATGCGGGCCAGCATCTCGACCTTGTCCATGGCGTGGGCGCGGTAGACGAACTGCTCGACGGCTTTCACCGTGAAACCGTCCTGCTCCTCGCCCATGGCCCGGATATGGGTCGGCTGGGTCATGTACCGGCGAGCCAGCGCCACGATCGCGCCCGGCATCGTCGCCGAGAAGAGCATCGTCTGGCGGCTGGTGTTGGTCATCGCCAGAAGCTTCTCGATATCGGGAAGGAAGCCGAGGTCCAGCATCTCGTCGGCCTCGTCGAGAACGACGCACTTGACCTCGGAGAGGTCGAGGTGACCCTGCTTGGCAAGGTCGATGAGCCGGCCCGGAGTTCCGACCACAATCTCGACACCGCGCTGAAGGGCCGAGATCTGGGGCTCGAAGGCACGTCCGCCATAGATCGTGAGGACGCGCACCCCCCGGGTCTTGCCGGTGCGCTGGAGGTCGCCCGAGACCTGGACTGCGAGCTCACGGGTGGGTGCCACTGCAAGCGCCTGGGGCTTGCCGGCGGTCTTCAGCGTCGCAAACGCGTCGTCCTTGGGGCTGATGACCCGCTGGATCATGGGAATGCCGAAACCCAGGGTCTTACCGGTGCCGGTCTTGGCCTGGCCGATGATGTCATGTCCACCGAGGGCAACAGCCAGGGTCATCGACTGGATCGGAAAGGGATGGATGATTCCGTCTTCTGCCAGTGAGGCCACGATGTCGGGGTGGACGTCGAAGTCCGCGAAGGTGGGCTCGACAACCGGCGGCTCTGCTTTGGCGCGAGCAGCGGCGGTTTCGGCTGGGTCAGGCTCTGTGATGTTTTCTTGGATATTCATGAAGTTCTCTCGATCGGCGCGTGCCACAGAGATGTCCGAGGATTCGGAAGATGCGGCCGCGAAGCAAAGCGGGCCGATCGGAGTTTCTTCGTGGGTGCATCCAGTCCATCTGGCTGCTGATTCGTGCCGACCGGGCACCGATGTCAGGACCAAGTCTACCGGTGAGCATTACTGTTTGCGTTCATGGACGACCTTGAGCACCCGATAACTTTCGCCGATGGTCCCGAGGATGAGGCTGCCGATGTCGACCACCGAGCTGGCAAGATCGAGAACAGCGGCGTCGACGAGGCGGATCTGTTGTTCGCCGATCCTGGTTATCGGGCGGCGGTCGTCGACCTGCTCGGCGCGCTTGCCTACGGTGAGCTGACCGCCTTTTCGAGGCTGGCCGCTGACGCTGACATGGCCCCGAACCAGCCGGCGAAGGCCGCCATGGCCCGCGTCGCGGTGGCCGAGTTCCATCACTACGACGTGTTGACCATTCGCCTGCGCGAGATGGGCGCGGACCCGGATGCGGCGATGGAGCCCTTCATCGCGCCCATCGACCAGTTCCATGACCGCACGAGGCCCAGCGGCTGGCTCGAGGGTCTGGTCAAGGCGTATGTGGGCGATGGGATCGCGACAGACTTCTACCGCGAGATCTCGGCCTATGTGGACAGCTCGACCCAGACTCTGGTCCGCTCAGTCCTTGAGGATGTCGGCCAGGCGAAGTTCGCGGTCAAGACGGTCCGGGAGGCTATCGAGGCTGACCCCACGGTCGGCGGACGTCTCGCCCTGTGGGGTCGTCGCCTGGTTGGTGAGGCTCTGTCCCAGTCGCAGCGGGTCGCCGTCGAACGAGATGCGCTGGCGGGACTGCTCGTCGGAGGCCACGACCGCCCCGGTGCCGACCTGGCCGAGCTTGGGCGGATGTTCGTCCGCCTCACCGATGAGCACACTCGGCGAATGAGGCAGCTGGGCCTGAACGCCTGA
>JBDTOA010000096.1:0-7412 GCA_039933475.1 Dermatophilaceae bacterium | reverse complement strand
GACCCGGGCAGCGTCTCCTACGTCTTCACCCGAAAGGGCGTCGTCATCGTTCCCAAGGGGGACCAGAGCGAGGACGACCTGCTCGAGGTGGTTCTGGATGCTGGCGCGGAGGAGATCAACGACATCGGCGAGGCGTTCGAGATCGTGAGCGAGCCCGGCGACTTCGTGGCCGTCCGGACGGCGCTGCAGGGAGCCGGCATCGACTACGACTCCGCCGAGGCTTCCTTCATCCCCACCGTCGAGGTCGAGCTCGATCTTGACGGCGCCCGCAAGATGTTCCGGGTCATAGAGGCCCTCGAGGACAGTGATGACGTGCAGAACGTCTGGGCCAACGGCGACGTGAGCGACGAGATCCTCGCCGCGCTCGAGGAGGACGAGGAGGGCTGAGCTCGCGCAGGCCGGCCAGACGACTGCCGGCTTCCGGCGCGTCGCCTCCGTGGTGGCGTCCCCTGGCTGTACCTTTCTATACGAACAGGTGTTCGGAAGAGGTGAGGAGCTCTCAGCGTGCGTGTCTTGGGTGTCGACCCCGGTCTGACCCGTTGCGGCCTCGGCGTCGTCGAGGGCGGTCTGGGCAAGCCGTTGCGGATGATCGCTGTCGGCGTGGTGCGAACCCCGCCCTCGGACGAACCTGCCGAGCGGCTGCTGACCCTCCAGACCGAGATCGACGAGTGGCTGGCGCTCTACCACCCGGACGCCGTCGCCGTGGAGCGGGTGTTCGCCAAGGCCAACATCAAGGGCATCAT
The DNA here is from genome assembly GCA_039933475.1 of Dermatophilaceae bacterium. Classification (GTDB taxonomy): domain Bacteria; phylum Actinomycetota; class Actinomycetes; order Actinomycetales; family Dermatophilaceae; genus UBA4719. The sequence goes on along the minus strand of JBDTOA010000096.1, from coordinate 6,669 downwards.
GGGCACCGCCCAGGCGTCGGCCGTTCCCATGCTTGCGGCCGCCCGCCTCGGGCTGCCGCTCGCGATGCACACCCCGACCGAGGTCAAGGCCGCCGTGACCGGCAACGGGCGGGCCGACAAGGCCCAGGTCACCGCAATGGTCACCCGCATCCTGCGACTGGACACGCCGCCGAAACCCGCAGACGCCGCCGACGCCCTCGCCCTGGCCATCTGCCAGCTGTGGCGCGGCAGCGCTGAGAACCGTCTGAAGCAGGCAGTGGCTGCGCAGCTCGCGCAGCAACAGAAGTCGGCCGCGCAAGCCAGGAACGCAGGTGCTCGATGATCTCGTCAGTGTCCGGAGTGGTCCTGTCCGCCGGCTTGGACTCCGTGGTGATCGACGTCGGGGGAGTGGGCCTGCTGCTCCACACCACCGCCGGGACCGCAGCATCACTGAGCCCGGGGGGCAAAGCGCTCCTGGCAACGACACTTGTCGTTCGCGAGGAGTCCCTCACGCTCTACGGTTTTGCCGACGAGGACGAGCGCACCGTCTTCAACCTCGTCCAGACCGTGTCCGGCGTCGGGCCGCGCCTCGCGCTGGCGATGTTGGCCATCCACACCCCAGACGGGCTGCGACGTGCAGTGAGCGGCGGCGACCTGGTCGCGCTGACCAAGGTGCCGGGCATCGGCAAGAAGGGCGCGGAGCGCATCGTTCTCGAGCTTCGCGACAAGATCGGTATGCCGTCCGGCCCCGCCTCCTCGCCCACGTCACGGCCCGCTGTCGCCGACTGGTCCGAGCAGGTGCGCGAGGCGCTGGTGGGCCTGGGATGGTCCGTGAGGCAGGCCGAGGACACTGTCGAGGCGATCAGACCTGATGCCGGTGACGGTTCGGACGTCTCGTCGCTGCTGCGTGCCGCACTTCGCGAGCTGGGCCGATGACCGACTACCTCTCTGAAGCCGGCGACGTCTATGGCGACTCCTCGTTCGAGGCGACCGCGCGAATCGTCGATGCGGGCGGCAACGACGACGAGCGTCGGGTCGAGGCGGCTCTACGTCCTCGGCGACTCAGCGAGTTCCCCGGCCAGAACAGGGTCTGCGACCAGCTGTCCCTGGTGCTCGAGGCCGCAAAGCGCCGAGACACCCCACCCGACCACGTCCTGCTGTCCGGCCCACCCGGGCTCGGCAAGACGACGCTGGCCCTCATCGTCGCCGCCGAGCTCGAGAAGCCCATCCGGATCACGAGCGGACCGGCGATCCAGCACGCCGGCGACCTGGCCTCGATCCTCTCCTCACTGGCCGAAGGCGAGGTCCTGTTCGTCGACGAGATCCACCGGATGGCCCGTGCAGCAGAGGAGATGCTCTACCTGGCGATGGAGGACTTCCGGGTCGACGTGATCGTCGGCAAGGGCCCGGGCGCCACCGCCATACCCCTGGAGCTGCCCCCGTTCACCGTGGTGGGAGCCACCACCCGGTCCGGCCTCCTGCCGGCTCCGCTTCGTGACCGCTTCGGCTTCACCGGTCACCTCGACTTCTACGCGGTCGAGGACCTTGTCCGGATCCTGCGGCGCTCAGCGGGCCTCTTGAATGTTGAGGCCACCGACGCCGCGATCACCGAGATCGGCCGTCGGTCACGGGGAACGCCCCGTATCGCCAACAGGCTCCTGCGCAGGGTCCGAGACTGGGCGCAGGTGCATGGTGAGGGTGTTGCCGACGAGACCGCTGCCCACGCGGCACTGGCCCTGTTCGACGTCGACGACCGTGGCCTGGACCGACTTGACCGTGCCGTGCTCGAGGCGCTCTGTCGGCGGTTCGGTGGTGGTCCGGTCGGTCTGAGCACCCTGGCCGTCGCCGTGGGGGAGGAGTCCGACACGGTTGAGACCGTCGCCGAGCCCTTCCTGGTGCGCGAGGGGTTCATCATCCGCACGCCGCGGGGGCGGGCCGCTGCCGCGCTGGCCTGGCAACACCTCGGCCTGACCCCGCCGCCTGCGGCAGCACGGGTACCGCAGGCGCTGGCCCTGCCGCTGATCGACGGCGATGGGCGGTTCGGCGGCTGACGCACCACATCGGCCTGGTCACATTTGGGTGGACTGGGCGCGCTGCGTTAGTTCCTCCCGGTTGGCTCACATAGACTCACCCGGACGCTAAGGCCAGCGTCGCCGTTCCTGCGCCTCCATATCAAGTGTGGATGCGCCTGCAAACTCTTCATGAAGGACTGACTCATGTCTTCGCTTGTCGCGGCTGGATCGTCGAGCAGCGGATCCGCGAACCTGCTGATCTTCGCGCTACCCGTGTTGTTGATCGGGTACATGTTCATCACCCAGCGACGTCGGCAGAAGGAGATCCAGCGGCTGCAGTCGTCCTTGAGCGTCGGCGACCAGGTCACCACCACCTCAGGCCTGCTCGGCCGGCTCGTTGCCCTCGATGACGACATCGCGACCGTTGAGGTCAGCCCCGGGGTCAACATCCGATTCAACCGGCGCGCGATCGCCGGCCCCATCGCATCAGCACCGAACGCGCTGGGGGCCGACACTCCGTCGGATCCGACCAGCCTCTCCGACTAGGACATCCCGTGGCTATCAATCCGCGCAACCGTGGGCCTTTGCGCACCCTCTCAGCGCTCATCATCATTGTCCTCGGCCTTTACGGGCTGTTGGCCGCTGCCAGCACCTGGGGCGATGCCCAGCGCACCCCCAAGCTCGGCCTCGACCTCGAGGGCGGCACCCAGCTCATCCTTCAGCCCAAGATCGTCGGCAACCAGAAGATCAGCGAGGGCCAGATCACCAAAGCGGTCGACATCATCCGCGAGCGGGTGAACGGGTCGGGTATCTCCGAGGCCGAGGTCACCACCCAAGGTGGGCGCAACATCGTGGTCTCGCTGCCGGGCAGCCCCGACAAGGCCACCATCGCGTCGCTCCAGAAGTCGTCGCAGCTCCGTTTCCGCGCCGTACTGGTCGAGGGATCTGCCGCGCCGACTCCGGTTCCGACCCCCACGGGCACCGCAACAGGCACGGCAACCGGTAAGGCAACGGCAACCGGCACCACGCCGGCTGCGAAGGCCACTGGTACGTCCACGACCGCCGCCAAGTCAGGCTTTCCGCAGGCGCTCGCGGCGGCTACGACACCCCCACCCACGCCTGCCGCGTCGGCGAGCACGCCCCCGACCGGGGCCCCCTCACCCTCCGCCAAGCCTGCCAACGCAAGCGACCCGGCATGGATCACGCCAGATGTGGCGGCGGCGTACACCGCGCTTGACTGCAGCAACCCCAAGGATATCGAGGCCATCAAGGACGACCCGGCCAAGCCGATGGTCACCTGCTCGGAAGACGGCCAGGCCAAGTACATCCTGGGCCCGGCCGAGGTATCCGGAGCCGACGTCAGCAACGCCATCTCGGGCCCTCAGCAGACCTCGCAGGGCACCGCGACCGGCGGGTATGAAGTACGACTGAACTTCAACTCTGCCGGCACCACGTCGTTCTGTACCGTCACCACCCGCCTTCAGCCGCTGGCAGCTCCGCGCAACCAGTTCGGCATCGTGCTGGACAACCGGGTCATCTCGGCTCCCAGGGCCATATCGGTCCTGTGCGCAGGCAATGCGAGCATCACCGGCAACTTCACTGCTACCAGCTCCAAGGTCCTGGCCGACCAGATCAAGTTTGGCGCCCTGCCCATGTCCTTCGAGCTGCAGACCCAGGACACCATCAGTCCTCAGCTCGGTGGTGACCAGCTGCGGCTCGGTCTGCTCGCCGGCGCCATCGGCCTGTTCCTCGTCGTCCTCTACTCCCTCTTCCAGTACCGCGCCCTGGGACTTGTGACGGTCAGCTCGCTGGTCATCGCCTCGGCGATGACCTACGCGCTGGTCAGCCTCCTCGGCTGGTCCTACGGGTTCCGGCTGACCCTGGCCGGTGTGACTGGCCTGATCGTGTCCATCGGTATCACTGCCGACTCGTTCATCATCTACTTCGAACGAGTTCGAGATGAGGTCCGCGACGGGCGGCAGCTTCGGGCTGCGGTCGAGACCGGCTGGGTCCGGGCCCGGCGTACCATCCTGATCTCCGACGGCGTCAACTTCCTGGCGGCAGTGGTCCTGTATGTCCTGGCAGCCAGCAACGTTCGCGGGTTCGCCTTCACCCTGATGCTCACCACGATCGTGGACATCGTTGTGGTCATGCTGTTCACCCATCCGCTGCTCACGATCCTGGCGGGGACCAAGTTCTTCGGCGAGGGGCACAAGTGGTCCGGGCTGGATCCGGAGCGACTCGGGGCGAGGACGGTCGTCTACTCCGGTCGCGGCCGGGTCACCATTGCCGCGCAGCGGGCAGCAGCCCAAGGGAGCAAGTCATGACAAGCTTCGCGCAGTTCGGCAACGATCTCTACACGGGCAGGCGCTCGATCGACTTCGTGGGCCGCCAGAAGCTCTGGTACGCCGTGTCGGCAGTGATGCTGGTTCTGGCCGCCATCGGTCTGTTCGGCCGTCATCTGAACCTCGGGCTCGAGTTCCGCGGTGGCTCTGAGTTCCGCGTCGCCTCGGTCACCAACATGGACAACTTCGAGGTCCGTGCCAAAGCAGCAATCGGCACCCAGAACACCGGATCCGATGTTGTGGTCACCAGGATCAACACGAACACCGTCCGGGTCCAGACCGAGAAGTTCGACAACACTCAGGCCAACGGCGCCGAGACTGCCCTGGCCAAAGAGTTCAACGTCCCTGAGAGCACGATCTCGTTCTCCACGGTCGGAGCCTCGTGGGGCGCCTCGGTAAGCCAGAAGGCCCTCCAGGCCCTCATCGTGTTCCTCATTCTGGTCTCGCTGGTCCTTGCGGCCTACTTCCGCACCTGGACGATGTCGCTGGCGGCGTTGATCGCCCTCGCCCACGACCTTGTCATCACTGTCGGCATCTATGCCTTGGCCGGCTTTGAGGTCACGCCTGCGTCGGTGATCGGGTTCCTGACCATCCTGGGCTACTCGCTCTACGACACCGTCGTGGTCTTCGACAAGGTCAGGGAGAACACCCAGGCAGCGATCGGCAGCGGCCGGATGTCCTACTCACAGGCCGCAAACGAGGCGGTCAACCAGACGCTGGTTCGCTCGATCAACACCTCTGCGGTGGCCCTGCTTCCGGTTGGGTCCATCCTGTTCATCGGTTTCTTCCTGCTCGGCCCGGGCACCCTGCTGGACCTCAGCCTTGCGCTGTTCATCGGTATCGCGGTCGGCACGTACTCCTCGATCTTCATCGCGACCCCGGTGCTCGCCGACCTGCGTGAGAGAGAGCCGGCGATGCAGAAGCTCAAGAAGCAGGCCGAGCGATACCAGGCCACCAAAGGCCGTCAGGTGAGCGAGGCCGCGGCCTTCGAGGAGCTGCACCATGACGGAGGCGTTCAGGACACGGTCCCCGTCCCGGCAGCGGGAGGCACCACGGCGGGCGGACGGACACTTCACCCGTACGTTCAGACCGGACCGCGGAACCAGCCCAGACGCCCGCCGAAGTCGAAGCGTTGACGGGAACGGCTCCCTTGAACGCCGTTCCTGCCGATGCTGCGCCCCTGAGCGCCCCCATCGGGGAAGTTGTCGCCTCGCGCCTCCGGGACATCGCTGACTTCCCCATCGCGGGGGTGGTCTTCAAGGACTTCACCCCGCTGCTCAGCGACGGGCCCGCACTTCGCGCTGTCGTGAAGGACATCGCCAGGCGGTACGCCGGTCGGGTGGACGTCGTCGTCGGCATCGAGGCCCGCGGCTTCATCTTCGGTGCGGCGGTCGCCTACGAGCTGGGCCTCGGCTTCGTTCCTGTCCGCAAGGCCGGGAAGCTGCCCGGCGAGACCCACACCGAGACCTACGACCTCGAGTACGGCAGCGCCGTGATCGAGATCCATACCGACGCCCTGGCCCGTGGCACCCGCACCCTGCTCATCGACGACATCCTGGCCACTGGCGGCACCGCCGCAGCGACCTGCGAGCTGATCGAGCGCGCCGGAGCCACGGTCGAGGCGGTCGAGGTCCTCGTCGAGCTGGACTTCCTCGGCGGGCGCACCAAGCTGGCGGGTCGCACGGTCCACGCGATGGTGTCGGTCGCGGGCCCATAGACTGGACGTGTGAGCGAGGAGATCGTGACTGACGTCCCTGGCCGGGCCACGCCGTCGATCCCTCCCGTCCCAGACCTGCCAACCAGCCCGATTCCCACCTCATCGCGGGTACGGGCCAGGTTTGCGCGTTTCGGTGGGCCTCGCAGCGAGACGTTCCCCATCCTGGAGCCCCTCCTGCGCACGGTCCGCTCCACGCATCCCAAGGCCGACCTGTCGATCATCGAGCGGGCCTATGCCACGGCCGAGCGTGCTCACACGGGCCAGATGCGCAAGAGCGGCGACCCGTACATCACCCACCCCCTGGCCGTGACCACGATCCTGGCCGAGCTCGGTATGGACCCGGCCACGCTGGCGGCGGCCCTGCTGCACGACACGGTGGAGGACACGGCGTACAGCCTCGAAGCCCTCACCGAGGACTTCGGCGACGAGATCGCGATGCTGGTCGACGGGGTGACCAAGCTCGACAAGGTCACCTACGGAGAGGCCGCCCAGGCCGAGACGGTCCGCAAGATGGTCGTGGCCATGGCTCGCGACATCCGGGTCCTGGTGATCAAGCTGGCGGATCGGCTGCACAACGCCCGGACGTGGCGCTACGTCTCCGAGGAGTCGGCCAAGC
>JBDTOA010000095.1:0-7495 GCA_039933475.1 Dermatophilaceae bacterium | reverse complement strand
CCGACCGGATCGCCGAGGCTATCGAGTTCGAGGGCCCCGACACCGTGGCGGCCGTGTTCCTGGAGCCGGTGCAGAACTCGGGTGGCTGTTTCCCGCCGCCGCCCGGGTACTTCGAGCGGGTCCGCGAGATCTGCGACGAGTACGACGTGCTGCTGGTGTCCGACGAGGTCATCTGCTCGTTCGGCCGGATCGGCAGCATGTTCGCCAGCAGCGACTTCGGCTACCAGCCCGACATCATCACGTGCGCCAAGGGCATGACCTCGGGCTACTCCCCCATCGGCGGGATGATCGCCAGCGACCGGCTCTTCGAGCCCTTCAAAAAGGGTCACACCATGTTCCCCCACGGCTACACCTTCGGTGGTCACCCGGTCTCGGCTGCCGTCGCGATGGCCAACCTGGACATCTTCGAGCGCGAGGGTCTCAACCAGCACGTCAAGGACAACGCCCCGAACTTCAGGGCAACCCTGAACAAGCTGCTCGACCTGCCGCTGGTCGGCGATGTCCGGGGCGAGGGCTACTTCTACGGGATCGAGCTGGTCAAGGACAAGGCGACCCGCGAGACCTTCGACGACGACGAGTCCGAGCGTCTGCTGCGCGGGTTCCTGTCCAAGGCGTTGTTCGACGCCGGGCTGTACTGCCGGGCCGACGACCGTGGCGACCCGGTCATCCAGCTCGCGCCGCCGCTGATCATCGGCCAGCCCGAGTTCGACGACATCGAGCAGCGCCTGCGCGGCGTCCTGACCGAGGCCGAGAACCACATCTGAGCCAGACCTGTCGATCTGACCAGGCCGGCGCGGGGCTGAGCTAGCCCCGCGTCAGGACGGCTTTCAGATCGTCCAGCACGGAGGCGTCCTCGATGGTGCTGGGGACGGCAGGTGAGCCGCCGTCGGCGATCTGACGCATGGTCTTGCGAAGGACCTTGCCGGACCGGGTCTTGGGCAGTGCCACCACGACGTCGACCAGGCGTAGCGCCGCGACGGCGCCGACCTCGTCGCGGACACGCTGGACCAGCTCGGCCTGGAGTGCCTCGACGGCACCCTCACCCGAGATGTCCACGCCTGCCTTCAGAACCACGAGCGCCCTGGGCACCTGGCCCTTCATCTGGTCGGCGACCCCGATCACGGCGCACTCAGCGACCGACGGGTGCCCGGACAGGGCCGCCTCGAGAGATCCGGTCGAGAGGCGGTGCCCGGCCACGTTGAGCACGTCGTCGGTGCGACCCATGACGAAGATATAGCCGTCCTCGTCGATAAAGCCGCCATCACCGGTCAGGTAGTAGCCTTCGAAGGCGGAGAGGTACTCGGACACGTAACGGTCGTCGTCCTGCCAGAGCGTGGGCAAGGTGCCCGGCGGCATGGGGAGCTTGATGCAGATGGACCCCTCCACCCCGGGCTCCACCTGCTGGCCCTGCTCGTCCAGGACATGAACGTCATAGCCCGGAACCGCTACCGTCGGGGACCCTGGCTTGAGCGGCAGCAGCTCCAGACCGATGCAGTTGGCGGCGATCGCCCAACCCGTCTCGGTCTGCCACCAGTGGTCGATCACCGGTATGCCGAGGCGTTGCCCCGCCCAGTGGTAGGTGTCCGGGTCGAGGCGCTCTCCCGCCAGGAAGAGCGTACGGAGCTTCGAGAGGTCATAGCCGGCAATGAGCAGACCGTCGGGGTCCTCCTTCTTGACCGCACGGATCGCTGTCGGCGCCGTGAAGAGTGCCGAGACGCCATACTGCTCCGCCACCCGCCACAAGGCCCCGGCATCCGGCGTGCCGACGGGCTTGCCCTCGTACATGATCGTGGTACATCCGGCGAACAACGGCGCATAGACGATGTAGGAGTGGCCGACCACCCAGCCGACATCGCTGGCGGCCCAGAAGACCTCACCGGGCTCGATCCCGTAGATGTTCTTCATCGACCAGTGCAGGGACACGGCGTGGCCGCCGTTGTCGCGGACGATGCCCTTGGGCCGCCCGGTGGTCCCCGAGGTGTAGAGGATGTACAGCGGGTCGGTCGCCTCAACGGTCACGCAGTCGGACTTCGTCGCCAGGGCCGGGTCCATCAGGACCGACCAGTCCAGGTCGAGCGGGCCCATCTCCGCCGGGGACTGCTCGCGCTGCAGCACGATGCAGTGCTCGGGCTTGTGGCTGGATCGCTCGATGGCTGCGTCGAGCATCGGCTTGTAGGGCACCACCCGCTTGGGTTCGACACCGCAGGAGGCAATGACCACGACCTTCGGGGTTGCATCCTCGATGCGGGCCGCCAGCTCGGCTGGCGCGAAGCCGCCGAAGACTACGGAGTGGACCGCCCCGATCCTCGCGCAGCCCAGCATCGCGATGGCGGCCTCGGGGACCATCGGCATGTAGATGACCACGCGGTCGCCCTTGCCCACGCCCAGCTCCTGCAGGGCGCCACCGAAGCGCGACACCTGGTCCAGCAGCTCGGCATACGTCAGGGTGCGGGAGCTCCCCGTGACAGGGCTGTCGTAGTGAATCGCCGGCTGGTCACCGCGACCCGCGATCACGTGCCGGTCCACCGCATTGAAGCAGGTGTTGAGCTGGCCACCCTGGAACCACCGGTAGAAGGGGAGCCGGGAGTCGTCGAGGACCTTCACCGGCTGGGTCACCCAGTCGATGCCGAGGGCCGCCTCGGCCCAGAAGCCTTCCGGGTCCTCGATGCTCTTGCGATGGGCGAGTGCGTAGCTGCCGTCAGTCATAGCGACATCCTCGTCTCACCGGCATCGACAAACCACACCGGTCGACGCAGATTGAGACGAACCGCCACCTTCGTGCGGTGAACGGTTCAGGCCGTGGAAGCCGCCAGCTGACCACAGGCTCCGTCGATGTCCGAGCCACGGGTGTCACGGACAGTCGTCGGCACGCCCCGGGCCCGCAACCGCCGGACGAACTCGTGCTCGACGCCCCGCTCCGAGGCTGTCCACCTCGAGCCCGGCGTCGGGTTGAGGGGAATCGGGTTGACGTGCACCCAACCCCGGCCGCGAGCGTTGAGCTTCTTGCCCAGCAGGTCGGCACGCCAGCCCTGGTCGTTGACCTCACGGATCAGGGCGTACTCGATGCTGACGCGACGGCCGGTGGCGCTGAAATAGCGGTATGCCGCGTCGATCGCCTCGTCGACGGACCAGCGGGTGTTGATCGGCACGAGCTCGTTGCGCAGCTCGTCGTCGGGCGCATGCAAGGACAGCGCCAGGGTGACCGGGATGCCTTCGGCCGCCAGCTTGTCGATGGCCGGGACCAGGCCCACCGTCGACATCGTGATACCTCGCGCCGACATTCCGAGCCCGTCGGGTGAGGGGTCGGTGATCCGGCGGATGGCGCCGACTGCCGCGTTGTAGTTCGCCAAGGCCTCGCCCATGCCCATGAAGACGACGTTGCTGACCCGGAGCGGAGACCCCTCCGCCCCGCCAGCCACGTCGCCGCGCTTCAGCGATCGCGCAGCCTGGACGACCTGCTCGACGATCTCGGCCGTGGAGAGGTTGCGGGTGAGCCCCTCCTGCCCGGTGGCGCAGAACGGGCAGTTCATGCCACATCCGGCCTGGCTGGAGATGCAGATCGTGACCCGCCTGGGATAGCGCATGAGCACGCTCTCGACCAGGGCGCCGTCGTGCAGGCGCCATACGGACTTGATGGTCCTGCCCTTGTCCGCCTCGACCGTGCGCACGGTGGTGAGCAGCGGCGGCAACAACCGGGCCACCAGATCTTCACGGATGGCCTTGGGCAGGTCGCTCATCTCCTCGGGCGAGGAGACGAAGTGCTCGAAGTAGTGAGTGGAAAGCTGCTTGGCCCGAAACCCCTTGTGTCCCAGTCCTTCGACAGCCGCCTTGCGTTCGGCTGGGTCAAGGTCAGCCAGGTGCTGCGGAGGCTTGCCACGGCGAGGAGCCTCGAACACGAGCTGCCCCGGCTCGGGGCGTCCACTTCTTTGCAGGTCAGACATCGTGCACAGTCTCTCAGGGGTCAGGCGGAGGGGATACCCGCGGAGGGGTCAGGCAATGGGAACAAACACGAGCAGGAGCGCCCACGCGACCGGGGCCGAGAACAACAGGGAGTCGAGCCGGTCCATGAAGCCGCCGTGTCCGGGAAGGATCTTTCCCATGTCCTTGATGCCGAGGTCGCGCTTGATGGTGGACTCGGTGAGGTCTCCGATGGTGGCCGAGACCACCACGGCCAGGCCAAGGACGACCCCGACCCACCAGCGACCGCCCATGATCAACATCACCGTGACGACGCCGACAGTCACGCAGGCAAGGGCCGATCCGGCGGCGCCCTCCCACGACTTCTTGGGACTGACAGATGGCGCCATCGGATGCTTGCCCAGCATCACGCCAACCGCATAGCCACCGATGTCGCTCGAGATCGTGACGAGCAGGAAGACGAAGAGCCGCTTGGCGCCGTCAGGGGCGGCGAGCATCAGGCTGGCGAAGGAGGCCAGCAGCGGCACGTAGGCCGTGACGAAGATACCGCCGGCGATGTCGCGAACGGCGTCCTGGAGCCCGTCGGCCATCCGCCAGAGAAGGACGGAGACACAGGTCAGGCCGAAGCAGACGGTGAGCGCCTGGCCGCCGCCCGCGAAGGTTGCCGTGATCATCGTGACGGCGCCGACGAGGCTGGGAACGAGAGGAACGTTGATCTTGCCCTGGGCCAGGCCCTCGCGCAGCTCCCACACACCGATGGAGACGGCCACGACCACGACCCCGACGAAGATCTCCTTGCGGAAGATCAGGCTCGCGATGACGACCGCGCCCAGGCTCAGGCCAACGGCGAACGCAATCGGGAGGTTTCGCCCTGCGCGGCTCGGCTTGCTCCCGGCGGTCTGGCCCGAAGCGCGCCGTTCGCTGCGGGAGGACGATGGTATCGACATACGTAGGTGTCTTGGTCCGCCCTCAGACCTCGAGAAGCTCGGCTTCCTTGACCTTCAGGCTCGCGTCGACGTAGTCGACATGCTTCTTGGTCGAGGCTTCGAGCTCCTTCTCGGCCCGGGCGCCTTCGTCCTCGCCGACCTTGCCGTCCTTGACCAGGTGGTCGATCTCTTCCTTGGCCTTGCGCCGGATGTTGCGGATGGAGATCTTGGCGTCCTCGGCCTTGACGCGCGCGAGCTTGATGTACTCCTTGCGACGCTCCTCGGTCAGCTGGGGGAGGTTGACCCGGATGACCGTGCCGTCGTTGTTGGGGTTGATGCCGAGGTTGGAGTCGCGCAAGGTCTTCTCGATCTCGGCCATCGACGACTTGTCGAAGGGCGCGATCAGGATGGTGCGTGCATCCGGGGTCTGGAAGGACGCCAGCTGCTGCAACGGCGTCTGTGAGCCGTAGTAGTCGACGGTGAGCTTGTTGAACATCGAGGCGTTGGCCCGGCCCGTGCGGATGGTCGCGAAGTCCTCCTTGGCAACCTCGATGGCCTTCTCCATCTTTTCTTCGGCCTCGAGCAGGGTCGTGTCGATCATCAGGACTCCTCGTCAGCAGTAACCAGCGTGCCGATCTTCTCACCCCGGATGGCTCTGGCTATGTTGCCGTCGCCTCCCATCCCGAAGACGACCATCGGCAGCTTGTTCTCCGAGCACAGGGCGAACGCGGCCGCGTCAGCGACCCGAAGCCCTTGGTGCAGCGCCTGCTCGTAGGAGACGCGGTCAAGCTTGGTGGCGCTGGGGTCGGTTCTCGGGTCAGCGCTGTACACGCCGTCCACCCCGTTCTTGCTCAGCAGGACCACGTCGCACTGGATCTCGAGTGCCCGCTGGGCGGCGACGGTGTCCGTCGAGAAGAACGGCAGGCCGAAGCCGGCGCCAAAGATGACGACCCGCCCCTTCTCGAGGTGGCGAATTGCCCGAAGCGGGATGTAGGGCTCGGCGATCTGACCCATCGTGATGGCCGTCTGGACGCGGGTCGCGATTCCGGCCTTCTCGAGGAAGTCCTGAAGTGCGAGGCAGTTCATCACGATGCCGAGCATCCCCATGTAGTCAGCGCGGGAACGGTCCATCCCCCTGCGCTGGAGCTCGGCTCCGCGGAAGAAGTTGCCACCACCCATGACGACCGCAACCTCGACGCCGGTGCTGGCCGCCTCGGCTATCTGGGCCGCGATGCCACGCACCACGTCGGGATCAAGACCCACCTTGCCTCCGCCGAACGACTCTCCAGAAAGCTTGAGCAGCACGCGCTTGTACGTCGCGTGCTTGGCTTCCGTGGTCATGAGGCCTCCCAAGGCAGGAACAAGAGGTATTTCGCGTGAGTCTTCCACAATCCCGATCAGGATCCGACGCGGAACCGGGCGAATGCCTTTGCCGTTGCCCCGGACTCCTCGAGAACCTTGGCCACGGTCTTCTTGGCGTCCTTGGCAAAGGGCTGCTCGAGCAGGACGTTCTCCTTGAAGAAGCCGTTGACGCGGCCCTCGACGATCTTGGGCAGGGCCCCCTCGGGCTTGCCCTCTTCCTGGGCCGTGGCCAGCGCGACCCGGCGTTCGTTCTCAACGGTCTCGGCGTCGATCTCGTCGCGTGAGAGGACCGAGGGGCTGAAGGCTGCGATGTGCATCGCGATGTCGCGCGCGGTCACCTCGTCGCCACCCTCGGTGGCCACCAGGACACCGATCTGGGCTGGCAGGTCGGGGCTGGTCTTGTGCAGGTAGGAGACGACGTGGGGAGCCTCGAGACGTGCCACCCGGCGGATCTCGATCTTCTCGCCGATGGTGGCGTTGGCCTCGTCCAGGATGTCCTTGACGGTCATGCCGCCCATGTCACTGGCGAGCAGCTCGTCGGCATTGGTCGCGCCGACGGTGACCGCCTGCGCGAGGACCCGATCTGCCAGGGCGATGAACTTCTCTCCCTTGGCGACGAAGTCGGTCTCACAGTTGACCTCGAGCAGGGTGCCGACGCCATCGCCGGCCCTGGCTGCCACGAGGCCGTTCATGGCGGAGCGGCCTTCGCGCTTGGTGACGCCCTTGAGCCCCTTGACCCGCAGGATCTCCGTGGCCTTGCCTGGGTCGCCGTCGGCTTCGTCCAGGGCCCTCTTGACGTCCATCATGCCGGCGCCGGTCGACTCGCGCAGCGCCTTGATGTCAGCGGAGGTGTAGTTCGCCATCTTTATCGCTCTCTTTCGTGAGTACGCGCCGGGTGCGACCAAGCTGTGGTCGGACCCGGCGCGCTGACTCTTCAGTGTTCAGCAGTGATGCTCAGGCCTCGGGGGTCTCAGCGGCGGGTGAAGTGGTAGCGGCCTCGGCTTCGGGTGCGGGAACCTGAGCCGCACGAGCCTTGGCGACCTCGTCGGCACGAGCCTTGGCCACCTCGGCGGCACGAGCCTCAGCGACGTCAGCAACCGGAGCCTCAGCAACCGGAGCCTCAGCAACCGGAGCCTCGACGACCGGAGCCTCGACGACCGGAGCCTCGACGACCGGAGCCTCAGCAACAGGAGCCTCGACGACCGGAGCCTCAGCAACAGGAGCCTCGACGACCGGAGCTTCAGCCGCAGGAGCGGCAGCAGCCTCAGCGGCAGGAGCCTCGGCACCAG
>JBDTOA010000094.1:0-7496 GCA_039933475.1 Dermatophilaceae bacterium | reverse complement strand
GTCAAGGTCCAGATGAGTGCATACCTATGCACGCCGTCACGTTCACACACCGCGCCATCTTCTCTTGTGACGTGAGACCCGAAGCCCTGCTCGGAATGTTCCGAATGGCTCACGCCAGGTCAGTCAGCCACCGGTCCGATTTGCGCTGGTGCTGGTGGTGCCACCCAGCCCGCCTGTCGTGTTGGCGACCCCGCCGGTAATCCTGGCGACGCTTCCGGTGATGGTGTTGGTCGGTATGGCCTGGCTGGGATCGGCCAGGACGACTCGTTGGCCGGTGGTCAGTCCTTGGGTGACCTGGGTATAGATCGCGCCGACCGCGCCGACGGTGATGGTCTGGGCTTTGGTGGTGCTGCCGTTCAGGACGAGAACGTAGGTGCGGGTTCCGAGGTGCTTGACCGCCGAGGTTGGGACGGCGAGGGCGTCGGTTGCCTGCGCGGTGGTGATCGTGACAGCTGCCTGGATGCCGTCATGGAGCTTGGTGGGGTTGGCGGTGAAGGCAAGCTGCACGTCGTAGGCCGAGCTGCCGCTGGTGGTGGGGGCCGCAGCGACATAGGCGACGATCGCCGCGAGTGGGGTGGTGGAGCCGTCCGGCACGACGGTTGCTTTCTGACCGACCTTCACCTGGGGGATCTTGGCGACGTCTACCGAAAGGGTGACCCCGTGACCGGTCGGGTCGATGACGTCGACTGCGGAGGTCGCGGACCCGGCGGTGGCCTGCTGGCCGATGGTCAGTCCTACCGAGCTGACTACGCCGGTGAAGGGGCTGACGATGGTCGCCTGGCTGAGCTGCTGCTCGGCCACGGCCAACGAGGCCTTGGCGGCGTCGACGGCGGACTGGTCGGCGGCCAGCTGGGCTGCGCTGACGGCCACCGTTGTGGAGCCAGTACTGGTGCCGCTGCTGGTTGTTGGAGCTGAGGCTGCGCCGGTGGAGGTTGTTGCTGCTGTGGTTGTTCCTGCGGTGGAGGACGCGGCACTGTTGAGGAGCTTGTCGAGCGCCAGCATTTGGCCAGACAGGCCTTGCTGGAGGGTGAGCAACTGTGACTGATCGGTCAGTACAAGCTGTTGGGCCTGAAGGCATGTGGTCGATGGGTCGGGCGAAGCTGTGGGCGTGGGCGCCGTGGGCGTGGGGGTGGTGGGTGTGGGGGTGGTGGGTGTGGGGGTGATGGGGGTGGTGGGTGTGGGGGTGGTGGGTGTGGGGGTGATGGGTGTGGGGGTGGTGGGTGTGGGCGTGGGCGTGGTGGTTGGAGCGCTGGTCTGGGTCGAGCAGATCTTGGTGGCCAGGGTCAGATCCGCCGCTGACTTGGCCAGGGCTGAGTCGGCTTTGCGCACGGAGGTCAACAGGAGCTTCTGGGCGGAAGTGATTGAAGCTGTCGACCCTGATGGTAGCGCCGAGCCAGCGGATCTGGTGCCTGTGACGGTGCCGGTGGTGTTGGCGGTGCCGGTGGTCGTCTTGCTGCTTGCGGTCCCGGTGGTGCCGGTTGTCCCATTGCTGTTGCTGATCCCGCTTGTGCTGCTGGCTGCCCCGGTTGCGCTGCTGGTGTTGGACGCTGTCGAGACCTGGCCGGACTTTGCCTGGGCGAGGGTGAGCTCGGCGTTGGCGACCTGTCCTTGGGCTGTTGCAAGGGCGTACTTCAGGGAGGTGGTGTCCAGGGTGGCAAGGACTTGACCAGTGGTGACCTTGTCGCCCATGACGACGGGGACTGTGGCCACGGTTCCTGAAACTGCGAAGGACACGGTGGCAGCCTGTGAAGGGTGTGTCGTCCCGGTGGTCAGCAACGTTTGGATGACTGGGTGCGGGCCGGCGCTGGCCGTGACAAGGGTCGGCGCGGTACCTCGGGAGGTGGCATAGGAGGCTGCAGCACCGCCTGTTACCAGGACGGCAGTGGTGATCCCAGCCGTGGCTATCACGCGGGCTTTGAGACTTCTGTCGCGCTTACGCATTGGGTCCTGGGTTCCCGGTTCCGTTGGCCCCGTTGCCTCTGCCGCCGAAGCCGGTGTTGCAGCCGTCGGCCCCTGGGGGGGTGATCGTGATGGAGGTCGCTGTGATGGCCCCGACGCTGTTGGCGGAGCCGGTGGCCCTCGCGCACTGACCTACAACCGCTGCCCCGCTGGTGGCTGCGACGGTCTGGGTGACCGTGGTTGAGGTGCCAACGGTGATAGTGATGGTGGCTGGGCTTGACGGGGTGGCAGACCCGGTTGCGCTCTGGCCATTACGCAGGACGCCTTTGACCAGGATCGTCGAGCCGGTGACCGAGCTCACCGTGCCAGTCGCGCTGGCAAAGGCCCGGCGTGCTCCGGAGCCGCCGGCGGGGGCACTGGTGGGTGCGCCGGAAGGGCGTTGGGCTAAGCCGCCCCCAGGGGCGCCGCCGCCAGGGAAACCACCGCCGGCCCCGGTCGTGGGGCAGGCGCCGTTGACCTTCGCCTCGATGCGTACCGAGGTAGCGGTGAGGGCCGGGGTGGAACCGGCTTCCGGGGTGCCGGTGACGGTGATGCATTCTCCTGCGGCGATGTGGCCGGTGGCGACTCGGGTGAACTTCGTGGCCGCGGTGTACAGAACGGTGTTCTGTGCGCTGGAGGACTGCACCTGCAGGGTTCCAGGTGATGCGGCGGCGATCAATCCCGAAACACCAGGAAAGGTACCCGTCCCGCCTTGTCCGCCCGATCCGGCCGTTGAGCTCGGCGCCTGGGTGGCGGCCGCTGAGCTGCTGGCTGTGCCGTCCCGCCACATGCGGCGAGTAACGCAACCAGCGGGATGACCGCCGCGACCTGGAGCTGGCGACGGTGGGTAGCCGCTGGCCGGGAAAGGGTGGGGACACGGACAGTCATGGGGGTGGCTCCGGGGTTGTTGGGTGAGGTCACTGTGCTGGTCATGGGGGTTCTCATTCGCTGCGTAGGGCGTCGATGGGTGCCAGCTGGGCGGCCCGGCTAGCGGGGTAGACACCGAATACCAGGCCGATGGCCAGGGCGACGCTGATCGAGCCGAAGATGGCGGGCATCGACAGTGCGACCGGGTTGGAGATAAGGCTGGGAAGCACCTTGGCGCCGGCCACTCCGACTGCGGCGCCGAGCAGACCACCGGTCAGGCCCAGGAGTGATGCCTCGATGAGGAACTGCCGGCGGATCAGGCTGGGCTGGGCGCCCAGTGCCTTGCGTAGCCCGATCTCGCGGATTCGTTCGGTGACCGAGACCAGCATGATGTTCATGACCCCGATTCCTCCCACGAGCAGGGAGATGGCCGCGACCCCGGCCAGCAGGACCGTGAGCGTCTTGGACACCGACGCCGCCGTGGTCACCAGCGAGGCCTGATTGGTGATGGTGAAGTCGGCGCCCGCGGCGCTGGTGATGCCGTGCAGGGTCAGCAGCTCACTGTTGGCCTCCTGATAGGCCGAGGGCAGCGCGGCCTGGGAGGTCGCCTGCACGTAGATCGTCGAGACGGTGGTGCGGCTGGTCCCGCTGGCGACCCGCTGCTGGGCGGTGCTCAGCGGGATCACGGCGGTGTCGTCGTTGTTGGTGGCACCTGTCGAGCCGCTGGGGGCGAGCACCCCCGAGACGGTGAACGGTGTCCCGTTGATGGTCACGGACTGGCCGACGACGTCGGTGGAGCCAAACAGCTCCGAAGCGGTGGTGGCGCCGAGCACGACGACCGAGGCTGCTGAGGCTTGGTCGGCCTGGGACAGGAACGTCCCGCTGGACATGGTCCGGGCCCGCACCGACAACCACGAGGGGGTGGTACCCACAAGCGAGGTCGTCCAGTTGCTGCTGCCCGCCACCAGCGACTGCGAGCTCGATGTGGTCGGCGCCACCGCGGCGATGTCCGGGGCCACGATAGGGGAGGCCAGCGCTTGGGCGTCGGCCTGGGTCAGCGTCGAAGCCGACCCAAACCCGCCACGGAAACCCGTCGTGCTCGTGGTGCTCCCCGGGGAGATGATCAACAGATTGGTCCCCAGGGCCTCGACCTGTGCGGTGACCTGTTGCTGGGCGCCGATGCCCAGGCCGACGGTCAGGATCACTGCAGCAATACCAATCAGGATTCCCAGCACGGTCAACGCCGAACGCATCCGGTGGCTGCCCATCGCCTCCAGGCTGGTGCGCAGCGTGTCGACCCAGGTCATGACCTCACCCCCGAATTGGCCACAGCGCCCAGAGCCGAGTCGTGTGTTACCAGGCCGTCGCTCAAGCGCACGATGCGTCCGGCACGGTCGCCGACGTCCTTCTCGTGGGTGATCAGCACCACGGTGCGACCCGCGTCGTGGAGCTCGTCGAACAGGTCCAGGATGTCAGCGGTCGAGGTCGAGTCCAGGTTGCCAGTGGGTTCGTCGGCCAGGATCAGGGCCGGCTCGGTGACCAGGGCCCGGGCCACGGCGACCCGCTGCTGCTGCCCACCGGAGAGCTCCCCGGGCCGGTGGTTGACCCGGTCGCTCAGGCCAACCCGCCCCAGCGCCCCCTCGGCGCGTTCGCGCCGTTGCGCCCGGCTGACCCCGGCGTAGGCCAGCGGAAGCGCGACGTTCGACCAGGCGGTCATGGACGAAAGCAGGTTGAACTGCTGGAACACGAACCCGATGCTGCGGTTACGGACATCAGCGAGGTCGTTCTCCGACATCGAGCTGACATCCTCACCTCCCAGCCGGTAGCTCCCGGCAGTGGGGACGTCCAGGCATCCGATGATGTGCATCAGGGTCGACTTGCCCGACCCCGAAGGACCCATCACCGCGACATACTCTCCCGGCTGCACATCCAGACTCACCCCGCGCAGCGCGGCCACCTGCAGCACGCCAGCCCGGTACACCTTCGTCACATCCGCCAAAGACAGGACCGGTTCGCCCTCATAGGACACAGCCTGCGCATTCAGGTAGCTCGCCATCAGCGGTTCGCCCCCGGCGCCCCACCGGTGCCACTGAAGCCACCCGGCGGACCGGACCCACCCGCGCCACCGAATCCACGGTCGCCACCGGTGCCACCGGCGCTACCGGTCCTGGCGGCCGGGACCGGAACGAGAACGGTGTCACCGTCGGCCAGTCCCGACATGACCTGGGTCGATCCACCCGAGCTGAGCCCGACCGTGATCGGCTGCTGAGACTTCACACCGTTCTTGTCCACGGTGACGTAGGCGTTCCCGTTGTTACGGGTGACCGCCAGGGTCGGCACGACCAGCACATTGCTCAGCTGCTTGTAGATGATCGAGACGGTCGCGGAGCTTCCGGCATACAGGCCAGCCGGGCTGCCCGTCACCGAGATGACCACAGGGAAGGCACTCGACCCAGAAGAGGAGGAGGCGACGATCCCGACCGAGGTGACCTGGCCAAACACCGGAGTAGTGGAGCCGGCCGTGGTGATGGTCGCCTGGTTGCCCTTGGCGATGTTCGCCAGATCGCTGGCACCGACCGAGGCATTGACGACGTAGGAGCCCGTGCTGATCACCTGGATCTGCCCGGTTGAGCTCGTCGAGCTACTCGTCGACGATGACCCACTGGACGACGACCCGTTCGACGAGGACCCGTTGCTGGAACCGGACTGCCCCGATCCCGCGCTTGTCGACGAACCCGAACCAGAGCCGGACGCCGAGCTCGATCCGGAGGAGCTGAGCTGCTGACCGACCACCAGGTTGACCGTTGTGACAGTGCCGGCGATCGGCGAGGTCAGGGTGGCCCCCGCGAGGGCGGCCTGCGCGTCGGCCAGCTGCGCCTGTGCGACAGTGATGCTGGCCTGGTCGGCGGTGATCTGGGCGGCGGAAGCGGAGGCGCTCTGGTCCGTGGAGAGCCGGGCCTGAGTCGAGGCGACGGTCGACTTGGCCTGAGCCACCTGAGAGACCAACGAAGCCGAAGAGATCGTCGCGAGCTGCTGGCCGGCCTTGACCTTCTGGCCCTGGGTCACCTTCACGGCTGTGACCACACCGGCCGCGCCGAAGGAAAGGTTCGACGTCGTGGTGGGTGCAATCGTTCCGGATGCCGACACGGTCTGTTGAACGGTCCCGGTGCTCACCGTCGCGAGCCGGGTAAGAGCAGCCGCAGGGGCGGCGCTGGAAGGGCGGGTTCTGGCCCAGGCGGTGGCACCGCCGGCCGCGACCAGCAACACAACCACCGTGACAAGCGCCATCCCGCGGCGGCTGAGCCGCCCGGACCCGGCCCCGGTTGGCGAAGGGAGACGCCCTCTCACCGGGGCCAGCAGACGCGAGAACCGGCGTGGTTTGGCCGACTGAGCTAGCTCTGCACCGGGCTGCGTCAACGCAGCGGGGCACGGCTCAGCCGGAGCTTGGGGGGCAACCGGAGGCGTCAGCGAGTACTGCCGCAGCGTCTGCGCCTGCTCGAACGACTGCGCCTCGGGGCGTACCGCCTCACCGTCGGGCTGCAGGGGCGTGCCTTCGGGCGGCTGTGGCGACCGGGGCCGAGCCTGCTGCGTCATAGGAGTCTCCATGGGGGTTGTCGAATTGCACTAAGCAGCACTTTCCGCCATCGGCCTGTGCAGTCCTTAGGCGCTCGCTGTGTTTTAGGTATGAGACCCGGATCACAGTTCTCAAACACAGACCGAGTGGTCACGCGATCCAGACAGCCATCCCGGTTCAGCCGCTGGACAGTTTTCCTATGAACCCCTCCCGACAATTCGCACAGCCCTCTCACAGGAAGGACTCAGGTCCGCCACAGTCGGGCGAACCACACTGAATCCCATGCCGACCTACGCCCCTGCAGCCCCCGGTCGCGCCCACGTGACACGCGCAGACGGCACTCCGATTCGCGCGTTAATTGTCGACGACGAACCAAGCCTGGGCGAGCTGCTCTCAACCGTGCTGAGGTATGAGGGCTGGCAGGTCGAGACGGCCATGACCGGACGCGCCGCCATCCGCGCGGCGCGCTCGCTGGATCCCGACGTGATCCTGCTCGACATCATGCTTCCCGACCTCGATGGCATCGAGGTGCTCCGCCGCATCCGCATCACGCAGCCGCACGTCCCGGTCCTGTTCCTGACCGCGAAGGACGCGGTCGAGGACCGCGTCGCGGGGCTGACCGCAGGGGGCGACGACTATGTAACCAAACCGTTCAGCCTCGAGGAGATCGTCGCGCGCCTGCGAGCCCTACTGCGCCGGTCGGGGGCGACTCAGGCGCGGGAGGAGGCGACCCTCATCGTCGGCGATCTGACCATGGATGAGGACAGCCACGAGGTCTCGCGAGACGGACAGGAGATCAGGCTGACCGCTACCGAGTTCGAGCTGCTCCGGTACTTCATGCGAAACCCGAAGCGGGTGCTGTCCAAGGCGCAGATCCTCGATCGCGTATGGCAGTACGACTTCGGCGGCCAGCCGAACATCGTCGAGCTTTACGTGTCTTACATCCGCCGCAAGGTCGACGCCGGGCGCGTACCCATGATCCACACGTTGCGCGGAGTCGGCTACGTGCTCAAACCCGCCCGGCGCTCGACGGCGCCATGATGGGCGCGGTCCGAGGCCGCTGGACGCTTCGCAGGCGGCTCGTCGTGGTTCTGATCGCCCTGCTCGCGGTCGTCTC
>JBDTOA010000093.1:0-7518 GCA_039933475.1 Dermatophilaceae bacterium | reverse complement strand
GGCTCGTCCATCAGCAGCACCTGGGGCTCGACGGCAATTGCCCGGGCGATGCACAGTCGCTGCTGCTGCCCGCCGGAGAGCCCAGCCCCAGGCTTGTTCAGCCGGTCCTTGACCTCTTTCCACAGGTTCGCACTTCGCAGGGCGGCCTCGACCTTCTCGGCCAGCTCCTGCTTGTTCTTCAGCCCGTTGAGACGTAGTCCGGCCGCCACGTTGTCCGCGATCGACATGGTGGGAAAGGGGTTCGGGCGCTGGAAGACCATACCGACGGTGCGCCGCACTGCCACCGGATCCACGCTGGCGGCATACAGGTCGACGTCGTCCAGACGCACCGACCCTTCGACACGTCCGCCCGGGATCACCTCGTGCATGCGGTTCAAAGTCCGTAGGAGCGTCGACTTGCCACAGCCGGAAGGGCCGATGAAGGCGGTCACGGAGCGCGGCTCCACCGTCATCGAGACGTCCTCGACCGCCTTGAAGGCGCCGTAGTAGGCGTTGAGGTCCTTGACGTCGATGCGTTTGGCCATGAGGTGCTGTGGTCCTCCTTGTAGGGACTGAGGAAAGTGTATGTATGCCGGTGGCGCGGGCTTGGCCGTTTGGGGCCGATCAAGACCGCGGTCAGCCCTTTGCCCTTCCGAAGTAGGCGACCAGACGTCCGGCCACGTTCAGCAGCAGGATCAGCAGGATCAAGGTTGCAGCCGCCGCCCAGACCCGGTCAACGGCTGGCTGCAGCACCTCCGTACGGTCCTGGTTGATCATCGTCGGCAGCGTCGGCATCAGCCCGCCGAAGAGGTTGGTTGCGATGTTCTTCGTGTACGGCCCAAGGATCAGCAGGGGGGCGGTCTCTCCCATGACCCGCGCCAGGCCGAGCAGGATACCGGTGATGATGCCGGAGAAGGCTGTCGGGAGGACGATCCGGATGATGGTCTTCCACTTCGGCACCCCCAACGCGTAGGCGGCCTCGCGCAGCTCGCTCGGTACGAGCTTGAGCATCTCCTCCGTGGATCGCACGACCACCGGGATCATCAGCAGCACGAGCGCAAGGCAGACGGCGAAGCCCACGCGCTGGAACCCGAACGTGGTGACCCAGACGGCGTAGATGAACAGGGCGGCGACGATCGAGGGGATGCCGGTGAGGATGTCGACCATGAAGCTGACTGCCCTGGCGAGCTTTCCCCGGCCGTACTCAACGAGGTAGATGGCTGTCATCACGGCGATCGGAACGGCGATGACGGCCGTCACCAGCCCCTCTATGAGGGTGCCCTGGATCGCATGTACGGCGCCGCCGCCGGCCACTCTGTTGGTGATGCCCCGCTGGGAGTTGGTCCACCACTGGCTCTCGAGCAGAAGCTGACCACCCTTGACGACGACGCTTCCGAGGATCCACACCAGCGGCACCATCGCGATGGCGAACGCCGACCACATCACGACCCGGGCCAGCTGGTTGCGCAGCGCACGGCCACGGGATCGGTGGCCGAACCCGGACCCCGGAGCCAAGGCCCGCGCAGGGTCCAGGTCCGAGGCCGACGCCATGTCCAACGCGCTCATTCGCTGAAGGCTTTCTGGCGTTCGATCACGACGCGGGCGATCGCGTTGACCACGAAGGTCAGCAGGAACAGCACCAGCCCGGCGGCCAGAAATGCGCCCGCCTTCCGCGGAGAGTCGAACTCTGCGGCGTTGTTGGCGATCTTGGAGGCGAAGGTCTCGCCACCGTTGAACATGGACCAGGACCAGGCAGTGCCGTTGGCCAGAGCAGACAGGATGATCGTGACGGCCACCGTCTCGCCGAGGGCCCGGCCGAGGCCCAGCATGGAGGCGCTGATGACCCCCGGCTTGCCGAACGGCAGCACGGCGGTCCGAATCATCTCCCACCTGGTCGCACCCAGGGCCAGCGCCGCATCCTTGTGGGACGTGGGCGTCTGGTCGAACACCTCGCGTGAGAGGGCGGTGACGATCGGCAGCACCATGATCGAGAGCACCACCCCCACCGTGAGGATCGTGCTGGCGGCACCGACGCCCGTGCCCTTGAAGAGGGGAAGCCAGCCGAAGAGCCCCTCCAACCGGGCCTGCACCCCCTTCATGTGTGAGCCGAAGACCTGAAGACCCCAGAGGCCGTACACGATCGAAGGCACCGCGGCGAGCAGGTCGACGAGGGTTGCCGCTGGCCGGCTGAGCCAGCGAGGCGCGTACTGCGTGATGAACAGCGCCACCCCGACGCCCAGAGGGATGGCGATCAGCAGGGCGATGGCCGAGGAGAGGACGGTCACCCACAACAGGTTGGCGATGCCGAACTGCAACGGGGTGCCGTCGACATCCCACTTGGTGGACGTCAGGAAGTTGACGTTGTCCTTGGCCAGGGACGGAAGCGCCTGGGACAGCAGGAACACCGCTATCAACGTCACCAGGGCGATGACCAGCAGCCCGGCGCCTCGCGCGACGCCGCCGAAGAGGCGGTCGCCTAGCCGACCGCGACCCGAAAGGGGGTGGTCCCGAACAACGGGTCCGCTCGCTTTCGGGTCGGGGTCGGAGGCGACGCCGGTCAGGGTCGGCACTTCAGGTAAAACCCCTCTGCTTGCAGGATCAGCTGAGAGCGGCGATCGCGGACGCGACCTTGGTCTGGACTGTAGCGGGAAGCGGAGCGTATCCGATCTCCTGCAGCTTTGCCTGTTCGGCCGGAGAGGCAAAGAACGTCAGGAACGCCTTGACCAGCTTGGCCTTGGCCGGGTCCTTGGCCTTGGAGCAGGCGATCTCGTAGGTCACCAGCAGGATCGGGTAGGCCCCGGGCTCCTTGGTGGTGTAGTCGAGTTCCAGCTTCAGGTTGTTGCCTTCGCCCGCGACCTTCGCCGCAGCGACCGCCTTGCCTACCGTCTCACCGGTCAGCTCGACCGGGCCGGCACCGTTGTCGATCTGCGCGATGCCCAGCTTGTTGTCCTTCGCGTACGACCACTCGGCGTAGGTGACGCCACCCTCGGTGGCCTTCACCGCGTTCGCGACACCGGCAGACTTCTCCTTGCCCTCGCCCTTGCCGGTCCACTTCTTGGCGTGCTCGGCCGTCCACTCAGCTGGGGCAGCGGCGTGCAGGTACTTGGTGAAGTTGTCGGTCGTGCCGGACTCGTCCGAGCGGAAGAAGACCTTGACGGGTTCGGCCGGAAGGCTGACACCGGGGTTGATCGCCGCGATCGCCGCGTCGTTCCACGTCGTGATGACCCCGTTGAAGATCTTGGCGGTCACCGCGGGGGTGAGTACCAGCTTGTCGACGCCTTTGACGTTGTAGGCCACCGCGATCGGCCCGGTCACCATGGGCAGGTTCCAGGCGGGGGAGCCGCAGGTCTTGTCGGCATCGGCCTGCTCGATGTTGGTGGCGCCTGCCTTGGCCTTGTCGCTCAGCGCCGAGTCAGAGCCAGCGAAGTCGACCTGACCGGCGATGAACTGCTTGATGCCGGCACCCGAGCCGGTGGGGTTGTAGTTCAGGGTCGCGTCGGGGCAGGCGGTCTGGAAGTCGCTGATGGCCTGCTCGATGGCGTTCTTCTGGGCCGACGAGCCTTCGGCGCTGACAGTGCCCGTGGCGCAGTCGACGGCGGCCGTAGTCCCGTTCCCGGCGCCCGGGGTGACGGTTGCGTTGTTGTCCGAGCCGCAGGCCGACAGGGCAAGTGTTCCGACCAGGGCGACGATGCCCGTGACGCTGGTGAGTCGTACACGTGACTGGGTCTTCACGGATGGAGCCTTTCCGCTGCAGGGATCGGTGCCGGCGGGCGCTGGGTGCCCGTCGCGGCAAGGCTAGGGACACCGGGTGTCGCAACGGTCGGTGCTTGGTTAACGGGGCGTGAACGTCGTGCTGCGTTAGGGGGCCGGAGAACGAAGCTCAGGCGGGGTAGCGCTCGGCGTCGACGACCCGGGCCTGCGCCCCGGTGCCGACCACGTGCGCCACCAGGGCCTCACCTTTGCCCATGTCCCGCGCAGCAGCCGCGGACAGCGTGACCTTGGCTGAGCCCTCAAATCGGCCATCAGAGGAGCCGTCGGAATCTGCGATGGTGGCCAGGGCCTCGAGCAGCGGCGGCAGGACCAGACCGTGGCTGCACAGGACCACTGGTTCGCCCCGCTCGAGAAGTCGGGTCAGGTGGTGGGGCGCACGCTCCGGGTGCTCGGCGAAGGCCTCCTCCGAGAGGCCTGTCTTGAGCCGCATGCCGTAGCCGCCCGCGACGGCATACGGCAGGACGGTGTCCAGGCAGCGGATCGCCGGGGAAGTCACCACCCGGGTCACGCCGAAGGCGCCGAGGAAGGGGACCAGGGCGTCGGCGCGCTCGCGACCCCGGGCGTCCAAAGGCCGCAACGGGTCAGCAGATGACCACTTCGACCTGGCCATGGCGTGGGCATGGCGCACGAGGACCAGTGGCCACGTGCCCAGAGCCCACGCGTGGTCCGCCTGAACCAGCGCACGCAGCTGTTCGAGGTCCCGGGGGTAGGAGAGCCGGGCAGCGGCCGCCTCGACATCCAGCCAGGCCACCTCGTCGATCTCGTTGACCAGGGTCCCGTCCCCGCCCACGACCTCGGCAGCCCAGTAACGCACGCGCTTGGTCGCAGGCTGGTCGCCGCGGTCCACGAACGGGTACTCCGCCGAGGGGAGTCGCCGGCCCAGCCGCACCTGGAACCCCGTCTCCTCCCAGACCTCCCGCGCCGCCGCGACCGGCCACTGCTCGCCCGGGTCCAGCTTGCCCTTGGGCCAGGACCAGTCGTCGTACCGGGGCCGGTGCACCAGCGCGACCTCCAGCTGCGAGCTCCTGCGACGCCACGGCACCGCTCCCGCGGCCAGGACCACGGCTTCACCAGCTGGTATGACGTCCTCGCCGCCGGCGCCGCTCACGTGGCCCCTGCTGACGTTGTCTTCCCTGCAGACGGCGTAGCCCCCACCAGGCCGCAGGAGGCCGCGCTCATGATGCCTGAACCGACGGGCCGATCACCGGCGACCGGCTTTGCGCCGTCGCCGGGCGTTGCTCTCGATCAACGCAGCTTGCAGCTCGATCAGCGGGTTTCCCTGCGGGTCGAGCGTATGACGGGTCCATTGGCCGTCGCCGCTGAGGTGCCAGCTGGACACGTCGTCGCTCATACCCATCCCCATGAGGGACTGCATGTCGGCAATGTGCGCCGGGTCCGCGAGCCGCACCAGGGCCTCGACCCGGCGGTCGAGGTTGCGGTGCATCATGTCGGCGCTGCCGATCAGGACGAACGGGCCACCGTCGCCGCCGCCGAAGATGAACAGCCGCGAGTGCTCAAGGAACCTGCCCAGGATCGAGCGGACCCGGATGTTCTCGGACAGACCCTTGACTCCGGGACGCAGCGCGCAGATTCCACGGACCCAGAGGTCTACGTCGACACCCGCCTGCGACGCGCGGTAGAGCGCGTCGATCACCTGGTCGTCCACGATCGAGTTCAGCTTGAAGCCGACATAGCCGCCGAGTCCCGCTCGCACATTGGCGATCTCGTCCTCGATGTGCCCGATCAGGCCGGTGCGCACGGAGCGCGGTGCCACGAGCAGGCGCTTGAACTTGCTGCGTGGCGCCCATCCCGAGAGCTGGTTGAAGAGCCTGGTCAGGTCCTCGCCGATCTGGGGGTTGCAGGTGAGCAGGCCGACGTCCTCGTACAGGCGCGCGGTCTTCGGGTTGTAGTTGCCGGTGCCGATATGGCAGTAGCGGCGCAGTCCCTCGGGCTCCTGGCGGACGACCAGTGCGAGCTTGGCGTGGGTTTTGAGCCCGACGATGCCGTAGACCACGTGAACCCCAGCATGCTCGAGCTTGCGCGCCCACGAGATGTTCGCCTGCTCGTCGAAGCGCGCCTTGATCTCGACGACGGCGAGCACCTGCTTCCCGGCCTCAGCGGCATCGACCAGCGCGTCCACGACCGGGCTGTCGCCGCTGGTGCGGTAGAGCGTCTGCTTGATCGCGAGAACCCGCGGGTCGGCGGCGGCCTGCTCGATGAAGGCCTGAACCGATGTCGAGAACGAGTCGTAGGGGTGTTGGAGCAGGATGTCCTTGGCTCGGATGGAGGCCAGGATGTCGGCGGCCTGGGAGGTCTCCACCGCAGCAAGGTCGGGATGGGTCTTGGGCACGAACGCGGGGTACTTCAGCTCCGACCGTTCGAGGTCGGCCAGCACCTCGAGCCCCCGAAGGTCCAGCGGGGCGGGCAGGCGGTAGACCTCCTCGGTGTGTACGCCCAGCTCGCGTTGCAGCAGGTCCAGGACGTGGTCGTCCATGTCCTCGGCGATCTCAAGGCGCACCGGCGGACCGAAGCGGCGGCGGGTGAGCTCCTTCTCCAAGGCCGTGAGCAGGTTCTCGGCGTCGTCCTCCTCGACCTCGAGGTCCTCGTTGCGCGTGACCCGGAAGGTGAAGTGCTCTCTGATCTGCATGCCCGGGAACAGCTGTTCCAGATGCGCAGAGATGATGTCCTCGAGGGGAACGAACCGGGCGTTGACCAGGTGGGCCAGCGGCGCGTTGCGTGCCTGGACCCTCACGAAGCGGGGCAGCAGGAGCGGGACCTTGACCCGGGCGAAGTGCTCGACCAGAGTCTTCGGGTTGACCAGGAGCACGGCGAGGTTGAGCGAGAGCCCGGAGATGTAGGGGAACGGGTGGGCAGGGTCAACGGCCAGCGGGGTGAGCACCGGGAAGATCTGGTCCCGGAACATCCCGTGGAGCCCGTCCTGCTCGTCGGTGTTGAGCTCGTCCCAGCGCACGATGGTGATGCCCTCTTTGATCAGGGCGGGGCGCACCGAGTCGTCGAACACCTGGGCATGGGTCGCCATCAGCTGGTGGGCGAAGACCGAGATCTGTTCGAGGATCTCGCGGGGCTCCAGCCCGGATGCGGTGCGCACTGCGAGGCCGGTCGCGATACGGCGCATCAGGCCGGCGACGCGGACCATGAAGAACTCGTCGAGGTTGCTGGCGAAGATGGCCAGGTAACGGGCGCGCTCCAGCAGTGGCACCGAGTCGTCGGCAGCCAGGTCCAGGACTCGCTCGTTGAACAGCAGCCAGGAGATCTCGCGGTCGAGGAAGCGATCGTCGGGCAGTGCATCCGGGTCCACTGCGACGTCGGGTGTGGGGACCAGGCGCATGAATCGGCCGTTCGAGGCCCGGGCTGTTGACGCGATCATGTCCCCTATCGTGGCACCTGTGGTGGAGCGGCGGGAGAATACATGACATCCACTGCGAAGCGGGTGAAGCCGAGTCGGGAGTAGGTCGCCACTGCGGCCGTGTTGTCGGCGTCCACATAGAGCATGGCCTCGGTCACGCCCTGCCCCCGCAGGTGCTCAAGTCCCAGAAGTGTCACTGCCCGCCCAAGCCCAAGCCCCTGGTATGCCGGGTCGACGCCGACCACGTAGACCTCACCCTTCGTCGGCCTCACCCGTGGCCTGGTCGACGGGACGATCTTGGTCCAGTGCGATGCGGCGAGCACCGGGAGGGCCTCGCGGGGGTCTTCTCGAACGTCCGCTCGAACGTCCGCTCGTACATCCTCTCTAACATCCTCGATGAG
>JBDTOA010000092.1:0-7654 GCA_039933475.1 Dermatophilaceae bacterium | reverse complement strand
CCCGTCGGCTCTGAATACGAAGGTCGGCCCCTCAGGCTCTTGACCTGCGCAAACGCAGGTGGCGGCGGCGCCATTTCAGGTATGGCTGTCTGTGTCGCCACCTTTTTGAGGATTGGTTTTGGGTCTCTGCTGCAGGGATGCTGCAGGAAGACGCTGGATACGACGCCTCAGCTCGCCGGCAATCTGCTCCGCTGCGGCCTTGCCGAGTCCCCGGTTGAACGTGTGTAGAGGTCCGCAGTGATGGCGAGCTGGTAAGCGTCCTAGCCGGTCGTGGGGCCCACGCCCGCTCGTCGAGGGAGGACGAAGGCGGGAGGCTGCCAATCGGGTTGAACGGCGCGGATCGCTCGAATGGCCCGTCGTCGGTTCGGGGGGTCGGCGAAGCTCCATGCTTCGGCATTGTCCAGCTCGGAGATCAGGCTGTTGATGTTCTTCTTCATCGACGTGGAGATGTTTGTCTGCGCGGTGTCCAGGCAGGCGAAGAGGGTCACCGCATCTTGGAGGTGGCGGACTTTGTTGGGGCCGGGACTGCGGAAGGCTGCGCCCTTCAGTGACAGGGCAGACTCCAGGTCAGGGATGCGGCTGGTTGTTGCGCAGTCCGACGACCCGTGCGGTGGTTCCGGCCCTTCAGCCCGCGGACCCGGGGGCGCCGACGACACCCGCGTCGATCTGCTTGCCGACCGAGGAATCGACCACGATCTTGATCCCGTCGGGCACCTGGCCATCCAGAGCCTTCATCAGGTCGGACACGCTCGGTGGATCTCCGGGGCAGAGGATGCTGATCACCGCTGTTCGAGAGACAGCTGTCACTCCGGTGACACGCGCTCCGGGAACGCGCCCCACCCATGCCTGTGCGGTGTCCGAGACGCGTTGCGTCCAAAGGGCGACCAGGGTGGTAGCGACCGTGTTCGCCAGCAAAGGGATCAGAACGAGCACCAGGCTGGCGGCGATGGCCGTGTAGGCGCGGCGGCGGCGCAGACCGCCGCCTCGGGCCCCCTCAGTCGCCACGTCCGTCGCATACCCGTATGCCGTGAAGGTGAGGGTTCCTGCCAGGACCATGGCCACCATGTTCGACGCGAACAGCACAAACGCGCCCAGCGCCAGCTCCCACTGGCCCTGTCCGGCACATACGCCGACGACGCCGAGCGGCGGGACGAGGGAGATGGCGATCGCGACACCGGGCAGCACATCGCTCACGTCGCGCCGGGACATGCCCACGGCACCGGCCAGGCCCGTCGCTATAGCGGCAATCATGTCCACCAGCGTCGGCGAGGTGCGGCCCGTGACCTGAGGGTTGGTGAGGAGGTCGGTCGTCTGGGGAAGCCCGGCCGATGCGACCAGACCAATCCCCATCACGAGCACCAGGCCGCCGGCCACGAAGGCCGCCGATCGACCGACCACGCGACCATCGCCTCGGACGATGCCCAGGGCGATGCCCATGATCGGCACCCCGAGCGGGGCGATGATCATCGCGCCGATCACCGTTGCGGTCGAGTTCCCAAGCACCCCAGCTACGGCGATGACCGCAGAGAGCGTCAACATCGTCCAGAAGGCCGACACCTTAGGGGCACGGTCGCCATGGAGCAGGTCGAGATGGTCGCGCAGGTGCCCCAGATCCCAGCGCTGTGACGGTGGAAGGACGATTTCCCGAATGCTGCTCATTGCTGCATCACAGAACCTTTCCGCGGTCCGCCGCTGGTGCCGATGCCCAGACGAATTTTCCACCTGGCCACCACGGCGGACTTCATCCACAGGAGGGGATTAGCGGTGATGAGGATGTGGCCCTTGGGTTTGCGCCAAGGCTGAGTTGCTGGCGAGAGGCGTCCCTTTCGCTTTATCGCCAATTAGGCTGTAGGGCATGGCCGAGATGAGCATGAACAAGGCAATCCACGGTGCCTTTCGACGCGACCTGACCCGCTTCGTCACTGCACTGTCGAGCCTCCAGCCCGGCGACGTAAAGCGTGGCAAACAGCTCGCCGCTGCCTGGTCCAACTTCGACGATCAGCTGACGCAACATCACACCGGCGAGCACGAGATCGCCTGGCCGGCGCTTACGGCTGTGGGGGTCAGTCCCAGCCTGTTGGCCACAATGGACGCCGAGCATGGCGCGATGGCGATGGCAATCGCTGACGTCGCGGCGGTGGTTCCTGAACTGCAGCGCGCAGCGACCGCCGAGGACGTGTCCGCGGCGCGTTCCGCGTTCGAACGGCTACAGGCGGTGACCGTGGCGCACCTCGACCACGAGGAGGCAGAGCTTGAGCCTGTCTACGACGAGAAGAAGGACACCCCCGAGATCAAGGCAATGGGACGGGCGTTCGGCAAGGTCGACCCGGCGCGCGGCGGACGGTTCTTTGCATGGGTCACCGACGGCGCCGCGCCCGACGAGATGGCCGCGCTGAAGCGGGACATCCCTGGGCCGGTGCTGGCGATCATCGGTGGCGTCTTCGGGCGCGGCTACCGCAAGAATATTGCGCCGGTCTGGAAGAGCTAGCTCTACGGCCGGCGTGGGGGCCAGGGCCAGGAACACTGGGCACCTGCTGCGGCCGACACCTCGCTGACGTCCTGACCAGTGAGGCGTCTGGAGGAGTGCCACCGGTTCTTGGGACGGGCATCGGACATAGGGCAGCCCTGGCGGTCAGGGGCGTCCGCCAGGGCTGCCGTTCTAGTTCAGGGCAAGGTCTACGGCCTCATGGGCCCGCTTGCCGCTGACGACTGGGCTCCTCTCATTGCACGCTGCCCGTTACCGCGGCGTTGGCGTTGATGGTGAAGGTGCACGTCTTCGCCTTGGCCCCGCCGCTGGAGCAGGCACCGGACCAGATGACGTCGCGGTTGTTGGTCGCGGCGAGCGTGATCGATGTGCCCGTGGGGAAGGACGCCGTACCCGTGCTGCCTACGGTCACGTTGATCCCGGTCGGGGTCGAGGTGATCCGCTCACCGGCACGTCCCGTCGCCGTCACCGTCAGCGCTGACGTGGCGGGTGGGGTCACCGTCAGCGTGGCGGTTCTTGTCACCGCCCCGTCATTGGCCGTGATCGTGGCCGACGTCGATGTCGTGACCGAGCTGGTGGTGATCGGGAACGTTGCGATCAACGCTCCCGCGGCCACCGTCACGTTAGCCGGCACCGTGGCTGCCGCACTGCTGCTCGTGAGGGCAACAGTCCACCCGCCGGTTGGCGCGACCGTGGAAAGGAGGACGGTCCCTTGCGACGCGGCGCCAGCGGTGACCGTTGTCGGGTTGACCGACACCGTGGAGAGCGACGTCAACGGAATCGCTGGCGTGAGAGTCAGCGCTGCACTGGCCGTTGCTCCCCCATATGTTGCGGTGATGGTCGCCGTCTTCGATGCAGTGACGCTCGAGGTGCTGATCGCGAAGGTCGCGCTGGTGGCGCCGGCCGCCACCGTGACGCTCGCCGGGACCGTTGCAGAGATGTCGCTGCTGGTCAGGGTGACCACGGCATCACCGACAGGAGCTGGCGAGGTGAGCGTGACGGTGCCTGTGGAGGCGGCGCCGCCGGTAAGGCTGGCGGGACTCAGGGAGACCGCACTCGCTGCCGAGGCCGGTGCCGACGGAGTGACGGCGTTGGACGCAGCCGAAGCTGGGCTGGTGCCCACTGCGTTGGTTGCCACCACTTTGAGCGTGACTGCCGTCCCGTTGGTCAGACCGGTAATCGTGGCAGTGGTGACGTTGCCGGCCACGGTCAGCGTGCCGACGACGTTCGAGCCGTCCAGCGCTGTGACGGTGTAACCGGTGATTGGAGCACCACCATCAGATGTCGGCGGGGTCCAGGTCACAGTGGCGGCGGCATCGCCTGCGGTGGCTGTCCCGATCGTCGGGGCACCCGGAACGTTCGCAGACGGCCCGCCCCAGGGGGTCGGCTCCAGCGGTCCTACGGCCGGCCCGATGTCGGACTGGGTCGTCGCGCCTTCGCCATAGCGCAGGAACGGCAGGTGCCAGAAGTCGAACGGCACGAGCAGGTCACCGGGCTTGACGTTCTCGGGGAAGATGAACTCGAAGGTCGGGGCGAAGTACTGGCCGGCCGCGAGCCCGTTGGCCACCTGGTTGGTTGAGTCGCTCTTGTTCAGGCAGGTGTCCAGGGAGGTAAGGACCGGGTTTCCGGCCGCGTCGTTGACCGGTGCCTGCGGGACGCACAGGGAGCGGACTGCCACGCGCACGGTCCGGGTCGGCTGGCTGAGCAGCCCGATCGGCGCCTTGGTCGCGCGAAGCCGGGCCCGCTGCGGCTGGGGGCCGGCGTTCTGGGTGGTGATGCCGCCACCGATCGGGGTGACGCCGTCAGCCTGCAGGGGGCCGTTCTGCTCACCGGTCATCGCGAACGGGGTGACCCAGCGGTTGCGGATCTCGCCGGTGACCGGGTTGACGTCCTGCATGTAGATGTCCACGGGCGTCTTGACGTCGGTGGTCTCCGACTCCAGGAAGATCCGGTCCTGGGTCTCGACCGCGAAGCCGTTGATCGAGACCGCGCTGGGGTCGGCGCTGCCGACGCCGAAGTCACCGATGGCCAGGTAGCTCGGCTGGGTGTTTGGCATCGTGTAGATGCCGAGGTTGGCCTCGATCGTGTGCGCGGAGATGTATTCCGGGGCCGAGCTGGTGGCAGGGATCAGGGTCCCGGAGAACGTGATCGCATCACCGACCTCGAACGGGGCCTGCTGGCGCGGGTCGGGGTCAGTCGCAGACCGTCCGGCGACGCTGGGCATCACGAACTGGCTGCAGTATGGAAGGCCGACGGAGGCCGTCAGCTCGCCACTGACCGGCAGTGCGATACCTGCCACGCTAAAGTTGCGGCACTGGCCTGAAGCACTTGGCTTGGGTCGGTTGGCCTGCGGGCACAGGGCGTCATCGGCCGTGGCGGGGTCGGTGCGGGGCACGCACATCGGGTAGCCGGTGCCGGCGTGGATGGTCGGGTTCGCGTCATCGACGCTGAACCGTGGGTCCGGGCTCTGGGCGCGACCGAAGCGGCCTTTCGGGTCATTGATCTGAACGATGGCGGGCTTGGCGCCATCGCCGGTGTCGACCTTCAGGTCGCCTGTCGCGTAGTCGATGGCGGTGATAATGCCGGTGCTGCCGTTCAGCGACTGCTGTGAGGCATAGAGAAGGGCAGCGATCCGGCGTCCGCCGACCAGGTTCCCGACGGCGCTCATCTCGAACGACGGTGCGGCGCCCCCGAGGGCCAGGGACCCCAGGGACAGGTCGGGGGCAGCTGGGCCTTTGACGAAGTCTGCCCAGGTCATGGTGTTGGCAGGCAGCTGGATCACCAGGTTGCAGGGGATCACGATCGGGCCGTGGTTCAACGTCAGGGTGCCACCGAAACGGCTCGGCTGGTCGGCAGGGGTGTTCGGGCAGTTCGCATTGGTGGTATCCACTGTGGCGCCCTGGATGAAGCCTGTGTCGTCAAAGCCATGGATCGTGGCTGGGTTCACCGAGATCACAGGGTCGGGCAATGTCGCGGTCACGAATGGCGCGACCGCACCAGGCGGTGGCTTTGCCGTGCCACCCGCGGCGAACGCGTTGAGGCCGAAGGGGACGGCGGCGATAAGGCTCACTGCGGTGAGCGGGACGACCGCCATGGTCGCCCCCCGCTTTCGCCAATCAAATCTGACCATTGGGAAAACCTCCTCAGAAGAATCGGGTTCAGAAGGATGGGGGGGCTTTACTGACTGATCGAAAAGGTCCGTCACCTAGCTGAATCCCAACCCGCGTCCACCGTGACAGGGCCACGGGTGCTAGCACCATGAGGCGATGGTCGTACGACCCATACCGTTCAGTTAGGCCCAGAGGCGGTGTAGGGTGCGGGCGTGCCTCGTTCTGGGTGGGTGAAACCGGTATCGGAGCATCGTCTGTCGGATCTGGTCGCGGTCGGGCTGCTCACGAAGGTGTTTCCGCCGGACATGGTCGATGAGGTGATTGAGCAGGCCGGGCGAACGGAGCAGCGGAGCCGGTCGTTGCCGGCACGCCTGATGGCGTACTTCGCGATCGGGATGGGCCTGTACTCCGAGGGTTCCTACGAGGAGGTCATGAGTCAGCTGGCCGGCGGGTTGTCCTGGGTCTCTGACCGGCAGGAGAACAGGACGCCGCCGTCGAAGTCGGCGATCTTCCAGGCGCGCGCCCGCTTGGGGCCCGAGCCGTTGCAGGCGTTGTTCGCCAGGGTCGCCGGACCATTCGGGACGCCGGGTATGGCGGGTGGGTGGCTTGCCGGAAGGCGGCTCGTGGCGATGGACAGCACCTGCCTGAACCTCCAGGACTCCCAGCTGAACGCAGACTTCTTCGGCCGGCCCGGGGCGAGCCTGAGTGAGAAGTCGCCGCCCCTGCCACAGGCTCGCCTCGTGGTGGTGGCTGAATCCGGTACGGCCGCGATCTTCGGGGCCATCATCGGACCTTGCACGGCTGCGAAGGTCGCCCTTGAGGCCCTTCTGACTGAGCGCCTTCAGCCAGGGATGCTCGTTCTGGCCGACCGCAGTGCCTGCTCCTACCAGATCTGGCGCGAGGCGACCGGCACCCATGCCGACCTGTTGTGGCGGGTCAGAACGGGCCTGCACCCTGAGCGCCAGCAGACGCTGGGCGACGGCTCGTGGCTTGCCCTGATCCACCCCGCCAGCGATGAACAGGGCAGGTCGATCAGAGTTCGAGTCATCGACTGCATGACGGGCGACGGACCTGACGACCCGGACTCCTACTCGCTTTTCACCACCATCCTGGATCCCGTTGAGGCCTCAGCGGCTGAGCTCGCGACGGCCTACCTTCAGCGCTGGGATATCGAGCTTGCCCTGGACGAGCTCACGACCCGGCACAGCGGATCCCGCGTCGTGCTGCGCTCAAAGTCCCCGGAGCTCGTTCTCCAGGAGATCTGGGGATACCTGTGTTGCCACTATGCGATTCGCGCCCTGATGACCGGCGGCGTCACCAATGCTGCGGCCACTCACGGTCGGGCCTCTGCACCCGCGGCCACCTCACCCGCTCGGTCTAACTGAACCATAATGGTCGTACGACCATCGCCGGATGGTGGCTAAACCCCGGGCGCTGTCACCGTTGAGCAAGGTTGGGATATCTCGCGCTCAATCCGTAAGCGGTCGAAAGGGGGGCCTCAATTGTCCCGGGTCACACGTTCCCTGGCGGGGCTGGCGATGTTCCTCACCTTTGCAACGCTGACCGCCGGGTGCGGGTCAACGGATCAGACCGCGCCCGCTGCAGCGTCCAGCCCTTCTGTGGCCATCCCACCCGGAGGGACCACAGCTCCACTGCCGGCGGCCGTCAGGGGCGGCAGGCACGGTGGGCGGGGCGGATCCTCGGCCGGGTCACAAATGGCCGGGGGAGGGCTACCCCCTGACTGGCCACCGGATCTGCCCATCCCCGCGGGCGGCCTCGTCGGTTCGACCGGTTTGGCGGGGCGATGGAGCGTGCTCATCGTCGCCCCCGGATCCGCGGCATCAGTGCTGCAGTCGACGGTTGCCTTCTACAAGGGTGAGGGTTTCGCTGCAGTCTCGGACTCTGTGCTGAACAGGGGAAACGTTCGGATCACCCTTGTGGTCGAGAACCGGGACCACAGTGCGACCCAGACCAACCTCGTGATCGCCGTGACCTCGGGGTAGGTGGCCGGTGCGGCCGACCACGCCGGGTTTCGAGGAAGACCTCCAGCCGTTGGCTC
>JBDTOA010000091.1:0-7728 GCA_039933475.1 Dermatophilaceae bacterium | reverse complement strand
GCACGACCAGTCTGGTCAGCCGCCGACCGCC
The DNA here is from genome assembly GCA_039933475.1 of Dermatophilaceae bacterium. GTDB lineage: Bacteria > Actinomycetota > Actinomycetes > Actinomycetales > Dermatophilaceae > UBA4719. The sequence continues at coordinate 7,697 of JBDTOA010000091.1, read as the reverse complement.
GGACTGGCGATGAAGGACGTCGTGAGGGCGCTGAGGACTGCGGCCAGGGCGACCCAGCTCCACCACATCGACACGATCCCGACCTGCCAGTGCTCTGTGGCCGAGTACCGTCCGAGCCGGCCACGGTTCCACATCGCCACCCCCAGGAACAGGGTCAGGAGCAGGTGGAAGAGATTGGCCCCAGCCAGGACGTACATCGCCGAGGCGTAGGCGCTGTCGGCGATCGCGAAGGGGAAGCCGGCGATCTGGACGACCTGTCCGACCGCGACGAGAACAAGAAGGACGACCCCTATGCCGCCGCCCAGAACCAGCCGGGCACTGTCGCCCCCGCGGACGCCTTGCTCTCCCCAGCGGAATACCACGGCGCTGAGGAGCAGGCCGGCCGCGAGCGCCCACGAGCTCCAGATGGGAGCAGTCGCCGAACCTTGCGCAAGCCAGGCGCCCTCGGTGTTGAGTCCGCGAAGGTACCGGTAGCTGAACAGCAACGCAGCGACGAAGGAGGCGTCCGCAACGATGAGCAGCAGCACCCCCATTCGCCAACGGCGACCGACGACGTCAACGTCCTCCCGGTGAATCGGCGTCCCGGGGGCTGGGGTTGGGGCTGGGGCTGGGGCCGTATCGGTGCTCATGCCGGCGCTCCTTCGTTGCTGGCCTCGTCGGGGGTGGCGCCGGCGTTGGCCGGCTCGAGCTCAGGCTTGGTCTGTGGCTCCTTGGCTGGCGCGTACGGTTCCTCGCCGTAGCCATAGGCATCTGAGGTCACGACCGGCAGCACCTCGAAGTTCTCCAGTGGAATGGGGTTGGGCACGGTCCACTCCAGCGTCTTGCTGCCCCACGGGTTCGACGGCGCGTGCTCGCCGTGACGCCAGGAGCTGACCACCGCATACAGCAGGAACAGCATCCCGATGCCGATGATGTAGGCGCCGATGGTGGACACGAGGTTGCCCGTCTCCAGCAGGTAGTCGTAGGTGAAGACCCGACGCGGCTGGCCGGCAAGGCCCACGGCAAACATCCCGAAGAACGTGACGTTGAAGCCGATCTGGACCAGCCAGAAGGAGATGAAGCCGAGTCGTTCGTTCAGCATCCGGCCGGTCATCTTCGGGAACCAGTAGGCCAGGGCGCCGATCGCACCGGTCAGCCCGGCGCCCATGAGCGTGTAGTGGAAGTGGGCTGTGACGAACATGGACCCATGAAGGGCATAGTCCAGCGGGACATCAGAGAGGTAGAGACCGGTGATCCCTCCGATGATGAAGTTCCACAGCATCGCGTAGGTGGCCATCAGTGGCAGCCGGGTCCAGATCCGCCCCCGCCAGAGGGTGCCCAGGATGACCAGGAAGAGCATGCCGGTCGGGATGGAGATCATCTCCGTGGTCAGCATGAAGGCCCCGTTGAGGTTCGGCGCCCAGCCGGAGGCATACATGTGGTGGGCCCACACCATCACGCTGAGGACGGAGATCCCGGCGATCCCCAGGACCGCGGCGTTGAAGCTGAACAGAGGCTTCCGGGAGAACACCGCCGTCAGCTCCATCAGGGCAGCGATGGCCGGGATCAGGATCACGTAGACCTCAGGGTGTCCCATCAGCCAGAACAGGTTCGCGTACAACCAGGGGCTGCCACCGCCCGAGGCGACGTAGAACTGGGCCCCCATGGTGCGGTCGAGCCCGAGCATGACCTGTGAGGCCATGAACATGGGGAAGGCGGGGATGGCCAGGCCGACACTGGCGACCACCCCGTAGACGAAGATCGGCGTGCGGTTCCACGTCATTCCGCGAGCCCGCATGGTCAGCGCGGTCGTGGTGATGTTCGCCCCGGCCACGGCGCTGGAGATCGCGAAGATGATGATCGTCATCATGTAGGCGTCCATGCCGGGCGGTGCCTGGTCGGCCAGCGGTGCGTAGCCGACCCAGCCCGTCGGAATACCTCCCAGGAACGCCCCTGACAGGAACACCGGAACCACCGCGACGATGAGCCAGAGGCTCAGGGCGTTCAGCCTCGGGAACGCCATGTCGCGGGCACCGATCATCAAGGGCATGATGAAGTTCCCGAAGGGGCCCGTCACCATGATGATGGTCGCGATGATCATGATCAGGCCGTGCAGGCCCACGATCGCGTTGTACTCCTGCGGGTTCAGAAAGTTGGAGGTCGGGCTGATCAGGTTGGTGCGGATCAGCATCGCCATCGTGCCGCCGACACCGAACAGGACCATCGTCAGCACCAGGTACTGGATGCCGACGACCTTGTGGTCGGTGGTGAACCGGAAGTAGCGGCCTATCCCCTGGTCCTTGCCTGCGAGGAAGAGCTCGTCCTCAGGTGACTGGTCCTTGCCCCGCAGCCAGTTGATCGCCCCGTTGAAGGCGCCGATGCCCACCATGAAGCCCACTGCCCAGCACACCATGGTGATGACGGTGACCTGGTCGGGACCGAAGTCGTTCTCCTCCATGAAGTGCTTCGAGATGGCCCAGCCGACGACGGCGAGCCCGGTGCCGCCTGCCAGGGCCGTGACAATGTTCAGCCGCCGCATCAGGCCGCCACCGGTGGCCTCAAGATGGTCCAGGACCCGCTCTGTATGCAGGCTGCTCATGACGCTTCCCCTCTTCGCCCAGCTGTCCTCACGGCGCCTGACCTTTCTGGGTGCTGATCCATGACGTGAAATCGGCGCTGCTCACCACGTGAGCCTGCGTCTCCATGTGGGCGTGCAGCAGCCCGCAGAGCTCTGCGCAGCGCACCGTGAACGTCCCCAGCTTGTCCGGGGTGACGCTCGTCCTGGTGACCTCACCGGGGTTGGCGTCGACCTTGATGCCCATCGCGACAACCCAGAAGGAGTGGATGACGTCCTTGCTGGTGACGTGGAAGACCACAGGGCGGTTGACCGGCAGGTACAGCTGGTCCGACTCGATATTGCCGTTCTCCGGGTACGTGAAGGTCCACACCCACTGCTGGCCGGTGACGTTCACGACCATCGCGCTGGGCCCGGACGCCTCGGCCGACAGGCTCTGCATCTCGCCGAGCCCCCAGATGAGCACGAACATCGTCAGGAGGGAAGACACCACCATCCAGCTCGCCGTGGACCGTCCGTGGCCCCGGATCGGAGGGCCGTCCTCGGTGGGCGGCTCGGCGCCCCGTGAGCGCCAGGCGAAGAGGCTGTATGCCGCGATCGCCAGCACCAGGGCCATCACCGGTGCCGCGGCGACCGAGAAGATCGTCATCGTGCTCTCGACGGCAACCATGGTTGGCGATGCCGGGGGGCCCATCAGCCGGGCCGGCACGATGAGGGCGAAGATCGCCAGGACCACGGTGAGTCCAAGCCAGATCCACGCAATCGCCTTGATCTCGGCGCGCTGCCACCACATGGGTCTGTGCCCTGTCTCTTGCTCGGTCTGCGCCATCAGCGAGCGCCTTTCGGTGAGTGGCAGCTAGGGATGGGACTCATGTGGTTCATGTGACGGTGAACGTTCCGGACATGTAGCCCCGGGTTGACATTGGGCCGCCGAACTTGGCGTAGGTGCCGTCGCCGCACGGGAACTCGCAGTTCCACACATAGTCGCCGGGGCCGCCGGTAACGAACGAGAAAGTGACAATGATCGGGGCCGGGTAGTCCGAGCCGGGCGCGGCCTCGGCATCCTCTGCCTGGGCAGGCAATGGGATGTTGACGAACAGGGGGTCCTGGTTGGTCGGAAGCGCGTGGATCGTGAACGTGTGCCCGATGGCGTCCGGGTTCGCCCCTGTCTCGGTCTTGCCGTCGACCGTCATGGTTCCGTCGACCGTGCCGTGGACCTCGGCGAACCATGGATTGGTGATCTTCTCGCCGCCGTCGTACTGCTTGATGGTCATGGTGACCAGGGAGTGGGCGGGCACGCTGAGGTTGGTCGTCGGTCCGTAGCTGACCCAGTCGGGCTTGCTGCCTCCATCGGGGCCATGCTCTCCGGCCATGCTGTCGGGGTAGGAGGCAAGCTCCAGGAACGCATGGGGCAGAACGCCGACCGGCGTCTGGGCCGTCCCGTTGACCGTGGCCTTCAGCAGCCCGGGGGTCGTGGAAGCCCGGGCGAGAACCGTGCCGACCAGGACAACCACCAGCGCACCGGCTGCTACTGCAATCAATGCCTTAAGAAATACCCGCATTGTTCCCATTCGTCGCCCTTCGGCCAGAATGCACCCCGACGCATGGTCGTCGAGAAGTAAAGCGTTACCCCACGCACGAGAGACGTCAAGAATATTCTTGGAACTTTAGCCCGGCCAGCCAAGGATTGACATCTTCTTGCAACAAAAGTCCGGCTCCCGGCCAACTCCAGAGATTGACGTCCGGGACCCAAGGGGCCCATTCGGGCATTTCAGTATTGACATGTTTTTGAAACAATTCAGGGCCCAATTCCTGTTAGCCTTTGAGGGTGGGGAACTGGATGAGCTTCCTGAGCTCCTGGAGCTTCGACCCGGCTCTGGTGCTCGTGCTGGTGAGCGCGGCCGTGTCATACACCTGGGCCGCACGGACCGTGAGTGCTCGCCAACCGGAGGCACCATGGTCTGCCCGGGCGTCGACCTGCTTCCAGTCAGGGATCGCCCTGCTCTGGGTGGTCCTTCAGGGCCCGACCGGGGTCTTCGACGACACGTTCTTCTGGGCTCACATGGTCCAGCACATCGTCCTGGTCATGGTCTGTGCGCCCTTGCTGCTGCTCGGGGCCCCCGTCCTGCTGATCCTGCGGGTGAGCTCTCCGCAGGTTCGCCGCCGTTGGCTGGTCCCCATACTCAGGAGCCGTCCGGTGGGTGTGCTCACGGACCCTGTGGTGACCTGGCTGCTGCTCGCCGCAGTTGTTGTCGGGACCCACTTCACCCCGTTCTACGAGCTGGCCCTGGAGAGCTCTTTCCTGCACCGGTTCGTGGAGCACCCGCTATACCTTGGTGCCGCACTTCTCTACTTCTATCCGCTCCTACCCGGGAATCTCGCAACCCGCCGGGTGGCACCGGCCGGCCGGGTGGTGTCGCTCTTCCTGATGATGGTGCCCGAGACCATGACCGGCTTCTTCATCTACGCCTCCCCTTATGTGATGTACCCCTTCTACGAGCACGTCCAGCGACCCTTCGGACCAGGAGCGCTCGCCGACCAGCAGCTCGGCGGCGCACTCATGTGGGCGGGCAGCATGCTGATCGACGCCGGGTGGGTGACGCTGGCCGCCTACGCGTGGCTGCGCAGCGAAGAGGCCAAGGGACGACGCGGCGACGCGGTTCTCGCCAGGGAGCTCGGGGCGCCCAATGCCTGAGTCGGGGCGAAGCCCAATGCGTGAGCCTGATTCTGAACCTGAGTTTGAGGCTGCGTTTGAGGCTGCGTTTGAGGCTGCGCCACGCCGATGGACCCAGGTGCTGAAGCTGCACGTCCCGTTTGTCCTTGCCCTGACCGGGTGCCTGCTCGCGGGATGGTTCGAGCTGACCCGCGCCCTTGCCGGCCGGGAGGTCGCGTGGGTCTACGCCTTCGAATGGCCGCTGTTCGCCGTCCTCGGAACCAACATCTGGTGGCGACAGCTGCACGGACCAGAGCGCCGCCGGGCCGTTCGTGCTGACCCTGCCGACGATCAGGCCGGGGTGCCCGACGCCGCCCTGGAGCAGTGGAAGGACTACCTCGACAAGCTGCAGGCCATGGACCCACCCGGTGGGCCATCCGAGCCGAAGGTCAACGCCAGGGGGCCGGCACCAGACTCTCGACGGCGACCAGAAGGAAGAGAACGCTGAGGTAGCTGATCGACAGGTGGAACAACCGGCCGGACTGCGCGGGCCGCCCTGCACGGACCCTGCTCTGGAGTGCGTAGGCCTCACGCAGGAACACCGCCCCCAGCACGGCGGCGGCTACGGCATACACAGGGCCGGTAGAGGCAACGGGCCACAGCAGGATCGAGGCGGCGACCATTGCCCACGAGTACTGCACGATCCTGGCTGCCACGACCTTCTCGGTCGCCACGACGGGCAGCATCGGGACCCTGGCTGCCGCGTAGTCCGACTTGAACTGCATCGCGAGGGCCCAGAAGTGGGGCGGCGTCCACAGGAACACGATGAGGAAGAGCACCACGGGCGCCCAGTCCAGCCGTCCGGTCACGGCGGTCCAGCCGATCAGCACCGGCATGCAGCCCGCCGCGCCTCCCCACACGATGTTCTGTGCCGTCCGCCGTTTGAGCAGCCTGGTGTAGACCAGCACGTAGAAGGCGATGGCGGTTCCGGCCAGTGCTGCGCTGAGCGCATTGGTCGTCAGCCACAGAAGCGACAGTGACAACACACCGAGGACAAAGCCGAAGATGAGCGCACTGCGAGGACTGACCAGTGAGTGGTTGAGCGGGCGATCCTTGGTGCGCATCATGATGGCGTCGATGTCGCGGTCGTAGTAGCAGTTCAGTGCATTCGCGCTGCCCGCAGCCAACGTGCCGCCGACCAGTGTCGCGACGACCAGACCCACGGCGGGCAGTCCCCGTGCAGCGAGCATCATGGCGGGGACGGTCGTGACCAGGAGCAGCTCGATGATCCGGGGCTTGGTCAAAGCGACATAGGCCCTCAATGTTGCGGCCAGCCCTGTTGAACGGCTGCCGTGTTCAACATGGGCGTTTGCGGTATCAACCATGTCACTCCGATCTCTTCGAACATTGTCGCAGAGCCAACGGTTGACAGAACCCCGGTTTGGTTGCATTTCGGTTTTGTCATCAATCCGAACGATGACTGGAATCTCCCTGCTGAAGACGAAGCAGAGCGTATCTTGTCACCAACGACCCCGTATCAGAAAGGCCACATGATGCGACGTGTCTAATCCCTCAGCCGCTCGCCTCCGCGTGGCCGGGGCCGTCGTCTGTGCACTCGCGCTGGCCGGGTGTGCCCCTGCAGCCGTCTCGCCCCCATTGACCGGGCAGGGGCAGGTCACCCGAGCGGCCGAGTCCCCGGGCATCAGCCGGATCGCACCGCGAGATCGGCTGCTCGCCCCAAACCTGAGTGGGACGACTCTCGCGGGCTCGCCGTTCGCGCTGGGCGACGTCAGTGGCAACGTCGTCGTCATCAACGTCTGGGCGTCGTGGTGCGAGCCATGTCGCACCGAGTCTCCTGCCCTCGCCAGCCTTGAGCGCAGACTGGCGTCGCAGGAGGTCCGTTTCGTCGGTATCGACGAAACGGACACGACCAAGGACGCCAAGCGGTTCGTCGCATCGGTGGGTGCGACCTACCCGCAGCTGGTCGACTCCGAAGGCGCTCTGCTCCGGCAGCTACCGCTGCTCCCCCAGAAGGGGATTCCGAGCACGCTGATCCTTGACCGACACCGCCGGATGGCGGCGCGAGTCATCGGACCTGCAACCGGCGAGCAGATCGCGACCCTGGTCAGCGAGCTGCTTGCAGAGAACTGAGACGAACCCGGGTCAGGGCAAGCTGGGAGCAGCACAAGCTCTCAGCAACAAGACAGCATGCGCCATCCCCCTGGCCGCCCCACGAGGTCTGTGACCTCGTCCCACAACGTCAGGAAGCGATGCTGGTCCCGCCGAGGAGGTTGCGAACCTCGGACTCGATGTAACGCCGGTGCCCACCCAGGGTGCGAAGAGATGTGAGCTTCCCGGCTTTTGCCCACCGGGTGACCGTCTTGGGGTCAACACGGAAGAGCGATGCGACCTCGGCCGGGGTCAACAGGGCCTCGGCTTCAACTGCGCGGCTGGTCATGATTCCTCCGAAGGTGCAGAGATCTGGAATGT
>JBDTOA010000090.1:0-7875 GCA_039933475.1 Dermatophilaceae bacterium | reverse complement strand
TGAACAAGCGGTATGCCGCACTGGCTCCAACCGTCGCTGCGTACCACGCCTGGCACGCTGCACGCGATGATGTTGCTGCAGCTCGCGAGCTGGCCACCCAGGACAGGTCGTTCGCCGAGGAGCTTCCCGCGCTGGAGTCGGTCGAGGCTGCTGCAGAGGACAAGCTGCGCCGGCTGCTGGTGCCGCGCGACCCCGATGATGACCGGGACATCATCCTCGAGGTGAAGGCCGGCGAGGGCGGCGAGGAGTCGGCGTTGTTCGCCGGTGACCTGCTGCGGATGTACCTGCGGTATGCCGAGCGTCGGGGCTGGAGGACCGAGGTCATCAGCTCGACAGAGTCCGACCTCGGCGGCTACAAAGACGTCCAGGTGTCGGTCAAGGCGCACGGCGTCACCGAGCTTGGCGATGCCCCATGGGCCCGGCTGAAGTACGAGGGTGGGGTGCACCGCGTCCAACGAGTCCCCGTGACCGAGTCGCAGGGTCGCATCCACACCTCGGCCGCCGGCGTGCTGGTCATGCCCGAGGTCGAGGATGTCGAGGTCACCATCGAGCCGAATGACCTCAAGGTCGACGTCTACCGTTCCTCCGGACCTGGCGGCCAGAGCGTGAACACCACCGACTCGGCGGTGCGCATCACCCACCTTCCGACCGGCACCGTCGTCTCTTGTCAGAACGAGAAGTCCCAGCTCCAGAACAAGGAGTCGGCGATGCGGGTGCTCAGGGCCAGGCTCTACCAGCTGGCCCAGGAAGAGGCGGATGCCGTGGCCTCTGCTCAGCGCAAGTCCCAGATCCGCACGGTTGACCGTTCGGAGCGGATCCGGACCTACAACTACCCCGAGAACCGGATTGCCGACCACCGCACGGGTTACAAGGCTTACAACCTGGACACGGTTCTGGACGGCGACCTGGACCCGATCGTCCAGTCTGCGGTGGACACGGACGACGCTGCCCGGATGGCGGCGGTCGCGGACGGCTCCTCGGGGCTATGACCTCGTCGCTGCGCGAAGCAGTGCGACGGGCGGCTAAGGCCTTGGCCGAGGCAGGCATCGACAGCGCGGAGGCCGACGCAGTTTCGCTGGCAGCCTCTGCCCTCAAGACGACAACCAGCGACGTCCACAAGCTGATGATCCTGGGCGCGCCGGCTCCCGACGTGTTCGAGGACCTCGTGCGTGAGCGCGCGCGTCGGGTGCCGCTGCAGCACCTCACCGGCAAGTCAGGTTTCCGTCGGCTGGAGCTCTCGGTCGGGCCTGGCGTTTTTATCCCCCGTTTCGAGACCGAGCTCGTCGCCGGCCTCGCCATCACCCACCTCCTCTCTGGCAAACCTAGGGACGGTGCTGCCGAACCGGCGGCAAACCTAGGGACTGTGCGGAGCACCGTCCCTAGGTTTGCGGTGGTTAACCCGACACCATCCCTAGGTTTGCGGGTGGTGGATCTGTGTACCGGGTCGGGGGCGATCGCCCTCGCGATCAAGGACGAGGTCCCAGCGGCCGACGTCCATGCCGTCGAGCTGTCCGCGCTGGCGCACGCATGGGCGATCCGCAACCGTGACGACCTCGGACTGGACGTGGACATCCGGCTTGGTGACGCGACGGTCGCTTTCCCCGACCTCGAGGCAGGCGTGGACCTGGTAGTGGCCAACCCGCCATACATCCCGGTGGGATCGGTGCCGAACGACCCGGAGGTGCGCGACCACGACCCTGAGGTCGCGCTCTACGGCGGCAGCGCCGATGGCCTGAGAATCCCGCTCGAGGTTGCGGCCCGGGCGGCGATGCTGCTGCGGCCCGGAGGCTTCTTCGTGATGGAGCACGCGGACGTGCAGGGGGAGTCGCTTCCCTCCGCCCTTGCGGCAACTGGTTATTGGCGCGATATCCAGGATCACGTGGACCTCAACGGACGACCGCGCGCGGTTACCGCCATCCGCGCCGAGTGACCAACGTCTGAACCAGTCAGTCCATGACCACAACATTCGCCAGCTCGACCAGGATGCGCTCGGCCTGAGCATGGCTGATGATCGCGCCGGACAGGGCCCCCAGCCGCGAGAGGTCGATCGGCCCGAGGTCGGCTCCGCGCAGATCAGCGCCCTTGAGCTGCGCCTCGAACAGATCTGCATTGAGCAGCACGGAGCCGGCCAGGTCGCTGCCGCGCAGGTCTGCCCCGCGAAGTGACGCCTCCGTCAGGCGCAAGTCGGTGAGCGCAGCGTTGGCCAGGACGCACCCGTTCAGGTTCGCGGCATACAGGTTGGAGCTCTGCAGGAGCATGCCAAGTCCGCGCGAGCGCTCGAAGTTCGTCCCCATGAGCCGGCACCCATGGAACTCCGTCTCGGTCATCAGGGCTCCGCCGAAGCGCGCGTCGGAGGCGTCCATCGCCTCGAACCGTGCGCCCGTCAGATCAGCGTCGATGAAGGTTGCGCTGCGTGCACTGCCCCCCTTGAACAGCGCTGAGTCCAGCCTTGCGCCGGTGAGCCTCGCCTCGTTGAGGTTGCAGTCGCTGAACGAAGCGCCGGGCAGGTCGAGCCCTCTCAGGTCGGCGCCGCTGAGATCGCACCGCAGCAACGTCAGCGGGCCGGCCCCCAGCTCAGGGCGTTCGCGCAACGACGCACCACCGAGCTCAAGGTCCTGCAGCGGTTGGCTCGGCACGACGCACGTCCTTGGATCTGGGTGGGGGTCCCAGTCTGCCTGCCGGAACGGACGCGGAGCGGTGAGGGCCGTGAGAAACTTCTGGCCGTGACCGCGAATACGAAAGGCACCAGATGAGCCCGGTGATCGACTGCACGACCGAGGAGGGCCTGGCGGAGGGTGTCGCGGCCGCGGCCGAGGCGGTTCGTCGCGGCGAGATCGTGGTGATGCCCACCGACACCGTGTACGGCCTGGGCGCGGACGCCTTCGCTCCAGCTGCCGTGGCCGCAGTCCTGGCGGCCAAGGGTCGGGGACGAGAGATGCCGCCACCGGTCCTGGTCCCGAGCCCGCAGACCGTTGACGGCCTGGCCAGCAATGTCCCGGCCTACGCCCGCGATCTGATCGAGGCCTTCTGGCCTGGCCCGCTGACGCTGGTGCTGCTTGCGCAGCCTTCGCTGATGTGGGACCTGGGCGAGACCAATGGCACCGTCGCGCTGCGCATGCCCCAGGACGCCATCGCGCTCAAGCTGCTGGACGAGGTCGGTCCGATGGCCGTGACCAGCGCCAACGTCACCGGTCAGCTGCCCGCCCAGACCGTCCTGGTGGCTGCAGCCCAGCTCGGCTCAGCGGTCAGTGTCTACCTCGACGCCGGGCCGTCCGCCAGCGCTCTGCCCTCGACGATCCTGGACTGCACCGGCGATGCTCCGGTCGTCCTTCGGGCCGGCGCCCTTTCTGTCGGACGGATCCAGGAGGTCCTCGGCGAGGTCGAGCTGGGCAACTGACAGCCCGTCCGGCGCCCGCTCCGCGTCCACGGGTGAGCACCCCATAAGATGACTTTGCCGCTTGGCCACCCGCATCGTCACGTTTTTCTGGAGCGCCCATGTCCATGGACCAGACCTTCTACGGCTCCGACTTCGGTCAGCTGAGCAGCCAGGACCCGGAGATAGCCGCTGTCCTGCTCTCCGAGCTTGATCGCCTTCGCGGCGGCCTCCAGCTGATTGCCAGCGAGAACCTCACCAGCCCAGCGGTTCTGGCCGCAATGGGTTCCACCTTGTCCAACAAGTACGCCGAGGGCTATCCCGGGCGCCGTTACTACGGGGGTTGTTCCGAGGTCGACAAGGCCGAGTCGATTGGCATCGAACGCGCCAAGGCGCTCTTCGGCGCGGACCACGCCAACCTTCAGCCGCACTCCGGGGCCAATGCCAACCTGGCGGTCTACGGCGCCTTCTGTCAGCCGGGCGACACCATCCTGGCCATGTCGCTGCCGCACGGTGGTCACCTGACCCATGGTTCCAAGGTCTCCTTCAGCGGCAAGTGGTTCAACGCCGTTCACTACGGGGTGGACAAAGAGACCGAGAACATCGACTACGCGCAGGTGGCAGACCTCGCGCGGCAGCACAGACCAAAGCTCATCGTTGCGGGCGGCTCGGCCATCCCGAGGCTGATCGACTTCGAGTTCTTCCGCGACCTCGCTGATGAGGTCGGCGCGATCTTCTGGGTCGACGCCGCACACTTCATCGGGCTGGTGGCCGGGAAGGCGATTCCGAGCCCCGTTCCGTATGCCGACGTGGTCACCTTCACCACTCACAAGGTGCTGCGTGGGCCACGGGGCGGCATGCTCGTCTGCAAGGAGGAGTATGCGGCCAAGCTCGACAAGGCCGTCTTCCCGATGATGCAGGGCGGCCCGCTCATGCACGTGATCGCCGCCAAGGCAGTCAACCTGCTCGAGTGTGCCCAGCCGGCCTACCAGGCCTACGCAAAACAGGTCATCGTGAACGCCCAGCAGCTGGCAACGTCGTTGGGGGAGAGGGGCATTCGTCCCATCACCGGAGGTACGGACACCCACCTGTCCTTGCATGACCTGCAGGGCGTCGGGGTGACCGGCAAGGACGCTGAGGCGCGAGCGGATGCGGCCGGCATCGTGCTGAACAAGAACGCCATCCCCTTCGACCCCCAGCCACCGAACACGGCCTCGGGCATCCGGGTGGGCACGCCGGCGGTGACCACCCAGGGCATGGGCACCGCAGAGATGGTGACCATCGCCGACCTCATCGCCAGGGCCGTGACGCAGACGGACGGCGACCCCGACCACCCCACCGCCAAAGACATCCGCGCAGAGGTGACCGACCTCGTCGGCCGTTTCCCGGCGTATCCCCGACCCAGCGCCAGCTGATCCGTGCGGGAGTACCTCCTGGTTTTCGTCGTGGCAGCGGTCATGACGTATGCCGCGACCCCCTTCGTGAGATGGCTCGCCGTCGCGAGCGGCGCCATGACAGCGGTCCGCGACCGCGACGTCCACGACGTACCGATCCCGCGTCTTGGGGGTGTGGCGATCCTCATCGGGTTCGTCGCCGCGCTGCTCGTCGCCAGTCGCCTCCCTTACCTCTCCCAGATCTTCCACGGCGGCGAGATGAAGGGAGTGCTGATCGGAGCCGTCATCGTCTGTGCCGTGGGGGTGCTCGACGACATCCGTGAGCTGGACTGGCTGACGAAGCTTGCGGGGCAGATGCTCGCAGCCGGTGTGATGGCATTCGGTGGGGTACAGCTTCTGTCGCTGCCCCTTTTCGGCGTCACTGTCCTTCCAACGCCTCTCCTCGTGGCGATCACCATCCTCATCGTCGTCATCTCGGCCAATGCGGTGAACTTCATCGACGGTCTGGACGGCCTCGCTGCCGGAGTCGTGGGTATCGCCGGTCTGGCCTTCTTCGGCTACTCCTACCTCCTGTCCCGCAGCTATGACCCCCCCAACGTGTTCTCCTCCGCGACCTTCATCAGCGCCGCGCTCGTGGGCTGCTGTGTCGGCTTCCTGCCCCACAACTTCCACCCGGCCAGGCTCTTCATGGGCGATGCCGGCTCACTCCTGCTCGGCCTGCTGCTGGCAGCGGCGACCATCTCGATGACCGGCAGCATCGATCCGAGTGCCCAGCTCGGCGGCCATGCTGCTGCGGCGATCCTGCTCCCGGTCGTGCTCCCGCTCGCGATCATCTCCCTTCCTCTGCTGGACCTCCTGCTCGCCGTGGTCCGACGGACCCGTGCGGGACAACGGCCCTGGCATCCCGACTCGCTGCACCTGCACCACCGGATGCTGAAGATCGGTCACAGCCATGTGGGGGCAGTACTGCTGCTCTACCTGTGGGCCGCCCTGGTCGCACTCGGCGCGATGTCATTCGCCTATGTCGACGGCTGGCTTCCGTTCGTGGCCATCGCCGTGACCGGCGTCTCGGCGATGGTTCTGACCATCTGGCTGCCCAGCTGGCTGCCCAGGAAGCGCTTGTGATATTTTTCACAAGCGCTCGGGTTGTGGGGCCCGAGAACACCGTTCCCGGCAGGACGAGGCGGATCACATGAAGGACCAGCAGATCGCGGGGCGCTCACAGGGCTCACTGCGTTCATCAGGCTCCCCCTTTGCGGCGATGCTTCGCGGCACGGTTATACCGATGGCCTTCGCTGCGCCGGTCATCGTGCTCGGGTTCTGGGTCGCCCGTCAGACCCGTGGTGGTCTTTCGGCCCTGCTGGGCGTCTGCGTGGCTGTGGCCTTCTTCGCAAGCGGTCTCTACGTGATGAAGCGGGTGACCAACGCCAATCCGCTCTCGGTCCTCGCGGGGGCTCTGGCCGTCTACCTGGGTCAGGTCATCTTTCTCGGCTTGGTGATCGTGCTCCTCTCCGGCGCGCACTGGCTGGACGGTACGGCCTTCGGGTTGTCCATCCTGGCGGTTGCCCTGGTCTGGCAGCTCGCCCAGATCCGCGCGTTCCTGCAGATGCGCCAGCCAGTTTATGACGAGCCAGCCGACGAACCTGCCGGCGAGCAGGCCAGATGAACGAGCCGAGCCAGCCACCTGGCGAGCCGAGCGGACCGCCGGATCCGGATGCTGGGCACCCACGGCTCGAAGAGGCACACATGTGGAATGTTGTCTCATACCTCATCTCGGGCCCGGTTCTGTTCGGCGGGATCGGATGGGCACTGGATGTGTGGCTTGGCACCGCGTTCCTTGTGGCGGTGGGGATTCTCGCGGGGATGGCCGTTTCGCTCTACCTCGTGTGGTTCCGGTACGGTACGCAACAGTGAACCCCGAGGAGATGTTTTGAGCCTGAACGTGCTGGGCACCCTGGCTGCGGCCGATGGTGGCGGCTACGAGACCCCGACCGCTGCAGAGTTCTACCAGCCGCTGTGGTTCGACGGCCCCTTGGCGATCACGCGGCCGGCAGTGGTCCTGTTGCTGTCGGTGGGCCTGATCGCCTGGTGGCTGATCGCCACGACCAGGAAGGCGGCGATCGTCCCGAGCAGGACCCAGTGGATCACCGAAGGCGCCTACGGCTTCATCCGCAACGGGGTCGGCCGGGACATCATCGGCAGCAAGGACTTCCTGCGCTTCGTGCCATTGCTGTTTACCTTGTTCTCGCTCATCCTGGTCAACAACCTCTTCGGCGTGATCCCGCCGATCCAGTACCCGTCGATGAGCCGGATCGGCATCCCGGTCGCCCTGACCCTGGTCGTCTACGTGACGTACCACTACATCGGCATCAAACGGGTGGGTGTCGGGCCGTACTTCAAGAACCTCGTGCCTGAGGGTCTGCCCGGCTGGATCGTGCCGATGATCTTCGTCCTCGAGGTCATCACCTTCTTCATCACGCGGCCGCTGACGCTGGCTTTGCGGCTCTTCGGCAACATGTTCGCCGGCCACCTGCTCCTGCTGCTGTTCATCACCGGCGGCCAGTACATGATCATCAACGGTGGCCTCGGCCTGAAGATCGCGGGCGCAGGCTCGTATGCCATGGCCTTCGTGCTGACCATCTTCGAGATCCTGATCGAGTTCCTGCAGGCGTACATCTTCACCCTGCTCGCCGCCACCTACATCGCCGGTTCCCTGGTCGACGAGCACTAACCACCCACCAGATACAGACTTCCGCCCGGTGACTGCCGCGCGGGGCATCAAGAACGAAAGAGGCTCACATCGTGACCGGAAACATTGCCATCCTCGGCTACGGCCTGTCCGCCATCGGCCCCGGTGTGGGCATCGGCCTGATCTTCGCCGCCTACATCAACGGCGTGGCTCGTCAGCCCGAGGCTCGCGGCATGCTGCAGTCGATCGCCATCCTGGGCTTCGCCCTGGCCGAGGCGCTGGCCATCTTCGGTCTCGTCCTGGCCTTCGTCTTCAAGTAGGCCGTCACCGTGAGCATCACATCCAGCAGCACATCTTTGGCACCAAGGCACTAGGAGACTCCCGTGCAGCTATTAGCCGGCCCGATTCACGTCGCAGCT
>JBDTOA010000089.1:0-7894 GCA_039933475.1 Dermatophilaceae bacterium | reverse complement strand
CGCGTCAGAGCTTCGCACCGCGCCAACGCATCCCGCAGGCCTGGGTGTCCCCATGCTGGTTGCTGGCCGGCCCTATACCACAGAGCCGCTATTCTCACGGTGCAACAACAAGCCGGATCAGCGCGCTGGCCCTTGGCCCGCAGAGCCGGCACCGACAGGCACAGGGGGGCGTCGTGGAGAAGGAGTTCTACCAAGATCTGCTCGACCAGATGTCCGACGGCGTCTACTTCGTGACTCCCGATCGGCGGATCACCTACTGGAACGCCGGCGCTGAGCGCATCACGGGATATGACGCGCAAGAGGTGCTGGGACACAGCTGCGCCGAGGGGATCCTGCGACACGTCGACGACACCGGTCAGCAGCTGTGCCTTCACGGGTGCCCGCTGGCCGCGGTGATGGAAGATGGCAAGCCGCGCAAGGCCCTCGTCTACTTGCACCACAAGGACGGGCACTGTATCCCGGTCACCGTCCGAGCTGAGGCGTTGCGGGACCGGACAGGGAAGATCGTCGGCAGCGTCCAGGTCTTCTCGGGCAAGACGAGCGGCCCCTCTGAGGGCGAGCGTCGGGTTCGCACCGATGACTCCTTGGATCGCGTGACCGGCCTGACCGAGCGTCGTTTCGGCGACATGTACCTGCGGAGCCTCATCGACGCGGTGGGCGACGGGGCCGTGACACTGGGCATCCTGTCCATCGGCATCGACCACCTTGAGGACGTCAGCGACAAGTTTGGTCCGGAGACCGCCGATGAGGTCCTGGCCATGATCGGCAAGTCGTTGACGAACGGTCTTCGACGCGGTGACCTCGCCGTTCGCTGGGGGGCCATGGAGTTTCTTGCACTCATGCCCGGAGCCGATGGCGACGGTCTACAGGCCTCCGCCGAGAGGGTGCGGATGCTGGTCGAGAACTCGTGGATCCTGAGCGGTGGCGACCAGGTTCGGGTCACCGTCTCTGTTGGCGCAACCATGGCTGCACCCAACGAGACAGCCGACGACCTTGTTGCCCGCGCCGGCGCCTTCATGCGCGCGAGCCAGCACAGCGGGGGCAATCGCCTCACTACCGACGCCGGCGAAATCATCCACACCGCCGATCAACCGATCTTGGGCACTGCTGTCCCCTGGGCGACCTGAGCTTAGGTAGGCGCCCAATCTTGAAGTGGCCTCTGCGCAGGCCCTGAGCATCGGGTCATACGCCATTTGTGGGAGTGCCCAGCTTCCTCATTTGAGGGTGTGCGCAGCTTCCTCTCTGGCCGAACCTGAGAGAAGGCTGACAACGCGAGAGCGCGCGGGGTCGGCCGACTGCAGAAGGGAGGGTTTATGAGAACTGCCTATCGAGCTCTGGCCTACATCATTGCGGCAGAGGTTGCCATCCAGGCGGCCGCGGTCGCGTACGGCCTCTTCGGTCTTGGCAAGTGGATCGACGATGGTGGCACCCTCGACAAGGCCGTCTTTGAGGACGAGTCTGCGACGTTCACCGGGGTTGTCGGATTCGCGATCCATGGGATCAACGGGACGATGGTGATCCCACTGCTCGCCCTGGTGCTGCTACTGCTGTCGTTCTTCGCGAGGGTTCCTGGCGGTGCCAAGTGGGCTGGCGCGATCTTCGCCCTGGTGATCATCCAGGTCCTCCTCGGGACCTTCGCGCACGTAGTCCCACAGCTTGGTCCGCTGCACGGGATCAATGCGCTGGTCCTCTTCTCGGTGGCCGTCATGGCGGCGCGTCGGGTGAGCCCCTCGCAGACTGAGGATGTCTCGACGAAGACGGAGATGGCCGTCTAGCGGCTGCGATGGCTCTGGGCAGACGCTGGCGGAGGCTGGCCGCAGCGGCGGCCGCCGCCGCCTTGGTACTGCCGCTCGGATGGTTGTGGAAGGCAAGCCTGTTGCCGAGCACCTACTCGGTGATGGACAGGGGCTACCTCGACCACGGGGGCGGCCCGGCTCGGGAAACGGCCTCAGGGCACGAGCACACGGGTGGTATCGCGCCCGGGCGGTCTGTGTCGTCGCTCACCGGTCCGGCGAACCGGGCCCCGGATGTGGACGTGACGCTGGTAGCCCGCAAGCAGGGGTTCCGACTGGCGTCGGGGGAATCCATCGACGGCTACACGCTCAACGGCAGCTCGCCCGGGCCTGAGCTTCGCGCTGTGAAGGGCCAGCTGGTCCAGGTCAAGCTGGTCAACGAGTCGGTGCCTGACGGGATCACGCTGCACTGGCACGGGTTGGACGTGCCCAACGCTGAGGACGGTGTTGCTGGTGTAACCCAGGACGCGGTGCTCGTAGGCGAGTCGTATACCTACCGCTTCATCGCAGGTCAGGCCGGCTCCTTCTGGTACCACTCCCACCAGCTCTCCCACGAGCAGGTACTACGCGGGCTCCTGGGCCCTCTGGTGATCACGCCACCTACGCCAGAAGCGAGGAACCCCAGGGGTGCTGCTGCGCCACCGGTGGCGGGAGCTGAGGTGGACGAAGTCGCCCTCGTCCACCTCTACGGCGGAGTCCGGACGGTCAACGGTCGATCGGGGGACATTCACCGCGCCGCCCCGGCGGGATCCCGGGCCCGTGTCCGGGTCATCAACACGGACAACGGTCCGATGGGCGTCTGGGTGAACGGCGCGCCATACCGGCTGGTCGCCGTGGACGGGACCGACCTGCACGGCTCCACCCCCGTGACCGATGCCGCCGTACAGGTGACCGCCGGAGGTCGTGCGGACCTCGAGCTGCAGCTGCCCTCGGACGGTTCCGAGGTGCGGGTGGAGCTCGGGGGAAGCGCGGCGCTGGTGCTCGGTCCGGAAGGCGCGTCCGACGGGAGCGGGGTCAGGGCTGGCAAGAAGCCGCCGAAGACGCTGGACCTGTTGACGTACGGAACGCCGGCACCGTTGGCCTTCGATCCCGTGAAGGCGAACCGACGATTCGACTTCGTGGTCGGCCGGCGCCCTGGCTTCGTGGGTGGACGTCCTGGGCTGTGGTGGACCATCAACGGCCACCTGTTCCCTGACGTGCCGATGTTCGTTGTGGCAAAGGGGGACGTGGTGCGCATGCACGTGGAGAACCAGAGCGGAGAGGTGCACCCGATGCACCTCCACGGGCATCATGCGGTGGTGCTCAGTCGCAACGGGGTGGCCGCCAGAGGGAGCCCGTGGTGGGTCGACTCCCTCAACGTCGCCAATGGCGAGAGCTATGAGATCGCTTTCGTCGCCGACAACCCTGGAGTCTGGATGGACCACTGCCACAACCTTCCCCACGCGGCGCAGGGTCTGGTGGCGCACCTGATGTACGAAGGGGTGACCGAGCCCCTCCGGGTCGGCGGCAGTGTCGGCAACCAGCCGGAGTAATGGTCATCAAAATGTGGTTGTCACCTCGGTCGACGTGCCTTTAGCGTGGATCCTGACAAGTCCCGACGGTCGATGGCCGAGGAGGCCTTTTCGATGAGTGCTGAGCGCATTGCCGAGGTGGGGAAGCTGGCCTGGTTGCCAGCCGGGCGCAGGTCCAAGTGGGCGGTGCTGGTCTTCTGGGTGATCGTCGCCGCCATCGCCGCGGGGCCGGCCGGTCTGCTCATGGGCGCCGAGAAGAACGATGCCATCGCATGGCTTCCCGGGAGTGCCGAGTCGACGAAGGTGATCCAGGCGGCGGAGAAGTTCCAGTCCAAGGACGAGATCCCCACCATCGTGGTCTATGAACGTGCCACGGGAGTGACGCCTCAGGACCTGGCGTCGGTGACCGCCCAGATCGCAAAGTTCAACACGGTAGATGCGGTTGACCGCGCCTCCGTCGGGCCGATCCCCTCCCAGGACAAGAGCGCGCTGCAGGTCGTGGTGCCGATCAACGCCGGCAGCGCCGGCTGGGACAAGCTCTCCGTGGCTGTGGACGACATGCGGTCCATCGCCAAGGCCAGCCCGGCTGGTCTGTCGGTGCACTTCACCGGCCCCGGTGGTTATGCCGCAGACTCCTCTGCAGCCTTCTCGGGCATCGATGGCAAGCTGCTGTATTCCGCACTGGCCGTCGTCATCTTCATTCTCCTGATCACCTACCGCAGCCCCGTGCTCTGGCTGCTTCCGGTGATCTCCGCCGGACTGGCCCTGACCGTCGCTGAGGCCGTCATCTATGAGCTGACCAGGGCCGGGCTGACCGTCAACGCGCAGAGCGCCGGCATCCTCACGGTCCTTGTCTTCGGCGCAGGCACCGACTACGCCCTGCTGCTGGTCGCGAGGTATCGGGAGGAGCTGCGCCGTCACGAGGATCGTCACGAGGCGATGGCTTTTGCGCTGCACCGTGCCGGGCCGGCTGTCTTCGCGAGCGGGCTCACCGTCATCGCGGGGATGCTCTGCCTTCTGGTAGCGAGCCTGAACTCGACGAAAGGTCTAGGCCCTGTCGCGGCAGTCGGCATCGCGGTTGGCCTTGGCGTCATGCTTACGCTGCTGCCTGCGCTGCTGGTGATCTGCGGCCGTTGGATCTTCTGGCCCGTAAGGCCGGCCTTCGGTTCCGAAGACCACACCCAGACAAGCTTCTGGGCCAAGGTCGGAAGGCGGATAGCGCTGGCCCCACGGGCCACGTGGGTCGCCACAGCTGCGGCCCTGGTCGTTGCCGCGCTGGGCATCTTCCAGCTCAACGCCGTCGGGCTCCAGAACAAGGACGCGTACTTCGGCACACCGGACTCCGTGGTCGGCGAGCAGGTCCTTGCCAGGCACTTCCCGGCTGGGGCCGGACAACCGGTCGTGGTCCTGGCAAAGGCAGACCAGGCGGCGGCCGTGACCTCGGCGATGGCCGGCGTCCCGGGCATCTCCTCTGTGGCACCGCCGGTGGTTCGGGGCGATCTCGTCTACCTGGCGGGCACGCTCTCGGTCGCACCTGACAGCCAAGCCTCGATCGACACGGTCGGACTCGTGCGAGAGGCGGTGCACCGTGTGCCGGGCGCTGAGGCCATCGCCGGTGGCGACAGCGCCACCCGTGGTGACATCTTGACCGCCTCCAGCAACGACAACAAGGTGATCATCCCGCTCATCCTGCTGGTCGTGGCACTGATCCTGATGGTGCTGCTGCGGGCGGTGGTCGCGCCGCTGATCCTGATCGGGACGGTGGTTCTCTCCTTTGCCGCAGCACTGGGCCTCAGCGCCCTGTTCTTCCGACACGTCTTCCACTTCGCCGGCGCCGATCCGTCAACTCCGCTGTTTGTCTTCGTGTTCCTCGTGGCGCTCGGGATCGACTACAACATCTTCCTGATGACCCGTGTTCGCGAGGAGGCCAAGGAGTCCGGCACCAGGCGGGGCGCTCTCATCGGCCTCGGAGCAACAGGTGGAGTGATCACCTCGGCCGGGCTTGTCCTGGCAGGAACGTTCGCCGTGCTGGCCACGTTGCCGGTGGTGGCGTTCGCGGAGCTCGGCTTCGCCGTTGCGCTGGGAGTCCTGCTCGACACGCTGATCGTGCGATCGGTGCTGGTCACAGCGCTGAACCTGGATGTGGGCAGGCACATGTGGTGGCCCAGCAGCCTCGCCAAGGAAGTGCATCCCGAGGACGCGCCGCGCCGTCGCAGCGTCAAGCGCGAAGGTGCGATGTCGGGAACCGAAAAGCGGGACAAGAAGACCTGACCCATGCCCGGGGGGTCGCGACGATCCGGCGGTGAGCAGGGGTAACATTCGCCAGTAACTGCGACCAAGTGCGAGCGACGTCCCTGGGCGCTGTTGTTCACCGAGGCGTGAGCACTCTTGGCAGCTTGGGGAAGGGGCCTTCATGAGTTCCACTGTTATCTGGGCGCTTGCGCTCTTCGTGGTGGTCGTTGCCATCGTTGTCGGGACCGTCGTCTCTGTCATGCAGTCGCGGGCGAAGGCTCGGCGCGAGGCGGGCAAGCGAACCGTCGCCACGCCCTGCGTCGCCAACGGCCACAGCTACCGGATCTATGAGACCGGATGGCGCTGCGACATCTGTGGCAACTACGTCTCCCGAGTCGACGGTGAGGTTTACGGCCCCGAGGTTGACGGCCTGCGCGAGCGCCGTAGAGAGCCTCGCTGAGCCGGAGCCTCGCCCCAGGACTGGGTCAGCGCTGGAGCCGGTAAGACGCCGCGCGCCATCCGCCGCATTCTCCTGCCCGTCCGCGGCTGACCGTGATGCAACCTTCCCTCGGCTCCCGGACGTCTTAACGGGTGAACGGGTGAGGAGGTGGGACGGTTGATCAGCGTCGAGGAGTTCATCGACCGGAACTCTCGGGCTCTCCTACGGTCAGCCTGGCTGTTGACGGGCAGCTGGGCTTCTGCCGAAGATCTGGTTCAGACATCGTTGCTGCAGTCGTGGCTGCACTGGGACGCCATCAAGGCCGACTCTCCCGACTTCTACGTCCGTCGCGTCCTGATGAACACCTTCCTCAGCGGACAGCGACGCCGGTGGACCCATGAACGGCCGATGGCCGAGCTGCCCGAGCGTGCTGCCGCCGACGAGCTGCCGTCGACCGAGCTGCGGCACATCATCTGGCGGGCCCTTTCCGACCTGCCGCCAAGACAGAGGGCGGTCGTGGTGCTGCGCTACTTCAACGATCTGTCCGAAGCTCAGACCGCTCACGTCCTCGAATGCTCGGTCGGCAACGTGAAGAGCCAGGCATCTCGCGCGCTGGCCAAGCTGCGTTCGGTTCCTGAGCTTCAATCCCTCCTGGAGGAGGCTGGTCATGAATGACCTCGAGAGTCGCCTGAGCGACCTGTTGCACGCCGGAGCCCCTGAGCCGGAGAGGGTCATCAGCGCGAGCGAGATCGCGGCGCTCGCGCAACATGACCCGCCACGAGGCGGCTTCTTCCACGGGTGGGGCGTGCCCCTGCTGGCTGCTGCCGCGGTGATCGTCGCAGTTGCAGCACCAGCGGCGGTGATCGGACACATCAACGACTCGGCGGGGCCGGCTACCCCCGGCGGTCCAACCCCGGCACCCATCGTCGCCACCTCGCCTCCTCCCACCAGCTCCCCTACCACCCCGCCGTCGTCCACCACGCCGACGACCCCCTTGGCTGTGGTCACCTGCCTGACCAGCCAGCTGGCCCTGACCGCAGGGCCAACGAGCGGGGCAGCGGGCAGCTTGTACACGACCTTCTATCTCACCAGCTCGGCTGGAACACCCTGCTCCATGCGCGGCTTTCCCGGCGTGAGCCTGCTCGACGCCGCTGGCAACATCGTGGGCCGCCCAGCGACCCGGGACGGTTCCCTGGGCCCAGCGGTTCGGCTCGGCTCAGGGGAGCGAGCCCAGTTCGTCATCCGAGTAGGCACGGCCACTCGCACGGGCTGCGCTGTGCCCATACCGTCCAGCACGATCGAGGTCTACCCGCCCGACCAGAGCTCGGCACTGCGAATACCGTTCACGACCGGCTCCTGCTCGGTATCGGTTCAAAGCGTCGGTACCCCTGGGTGAACGACTAGACGATTGCCCGGCGACGTCAGTCTTTGCTGGTGTTGCTCGTCTCGCCTCCGTCGCCTGTCTTGGTCGCGCGGTCTGCCAGATGGAGCCGCCACCCGTTCCACGGCCACGCGCCGTCAATCTCGACTTCCAGCGAGAAGCTCAGCACGATCCTGATCAGCACGATCACGCCCAGGACGCCCACGCTCTCAAGAGACTGGTCGACCACGATCGTCCGAATGATGTCGGCGATGATCAGCACTTCGAGGCCGAGAAGAATCACCCTTCCCAGGTTCGCGCGCAGCCTTCGGTAGGAGTCTGATGCACCCGCGACGACCTGCCGCGCGTACTGGGCGAAGGCGAAGAGCCCGCCGAAGACCATGATGGCGGCGCCCACGCCCTCAACGACCTTCACAGCCTGGCTGACGAACTCTTCGTAGCTCATCCCACAACGCTAGCGACGGACATGGCCCGGCGGGCCCGATCGGCGTGACAGGTCCGAGATGTGCTCTCGGATAGGTCCTCTCCGAGAGCCCGG
>JBDTOA010000088.1:0-7898 GCA_039933475.1 Dermatophilaceae bacterium | reverse complement strand
CTCTCATCAGCTTCTGGTTGCCGACAACGACACGGCGACCCCCGACCTCGGCGGCCGCACCATGGCCGGGCACGTTGACGAACGCCTTGGCGACCATGGCCGGCGCACCCCTGTCTGCGGCGTGACGCACGATGGCAGCGGCCAGCGGGTGCTCGGAGTCCCTCTCGACCGCCGCAACGAGAGCGAGCAGGTCATCCTCGGCCAGCCAGCCGGCGAGCACCACATCGGTCACCTCGGGCTCGCCCTTGGTCAACGTGCCTGTCTTGTCCATGACGACGGTGTCGATCCGGGCGGAGGTCTCCAGTGCAGCGGCGTTCTTGAACAGCACCCCGCGCTTGGCACCCAGCCCCGTTCCGACCATGATCGCGGTCGGCGTCGCCAGGCCCAGCGCGTCGGGGCAGGTGATGACGACCACGGTGATCGCGAAGAGCATCGCCTCGCTGACCGACCGACCCGCCGCAAGCCAGGCAAGGAACGTCACCGTGCCGCCGATCAGGGCGACCAGAACCAACCAGAACGCTGCCCGGTCCGCCAGCCGCTGACCGGGGGCTTTGGAGTTCTGCGCTTCCTGCACCAGAGCGACGATCTGCGCCAGGGCCGTGTCGGAGCCGACCTTGGTCGCGCGCACCCGCAGGGTGCCGGTGGTGTTGATCGAGGCGCCGATCACCTCCGAGCCGGGCACCTTGGCCACGGGCAGGCTCTCGCCGGTGACCATCGACTCGTCGATCTCGGACTCCCCGCCCTCGACCAAGCCGTCCACCGGGATCTTCGCGCCCGGGCGGATCACCAGCAGGTCACCGACGACGACCTCGGCGGTAGGCACTTCGACCGGTTCGCCGCCGCGGTCAACAAACGCTGTCGGCGGGGCAAGCTCCAGGAGGGTGCGGATCGCCTCGTTGGCCCCGCCTCGAGCGCGCATCTCGAACCAGTGCCCGAGCAGGACGAACGCGGTCAGCACCGTCGCCGCCTCGTAGAAGACGTCGCCGCCCCCGGTCAAGGTCACCCAGAGGCTGTAGAGCCACCCGGCCCCGACCGCGACGGCGACCAGCACCATCATGTCCAGCGTCCTGGCCCGCAACGCGCGGAAGGCCCCGTCAAAGAAGATCCAGGCGGAGTAGAAGATCACCGGCAGCGAGACCAGCAGCGAGAACACGTCGTCGCGCAGACCCAGCGGGGCGGCCGCTGTGAATCCGAGCACCTCCCTGCCGATGGGCGACCACAACAGGATCGGCACCGAGAGGACGGCCGCCACCAGGAACCGGTTGCGCATGTCGCGGGCCATGCCGGCCATCGACATCCCGGCGTGGCCGCCCCCGTGCCCCATCACGTCCTGCCTGCTGGGCAGAGGCGGCTCGGCCCGGTCTGCGACCTGCCCCGGATCGGACTCGTGCTCAGCCTGGGCTTCCCCAGGCTCGGTCATCGGGTCGCAGAGATGCTGCGGCACGGAGCGCCCGGCGCAGTGGTAGCCGCACTCGCGGACCCAAGTCGCGAGCTCGGCAACGGTGGTGAGCTCAGGGTCGTAGGTCACGGTTGCGCTCTGCGCCACGGGGTTGACATCAACGGCCAGGACTCCCGGGCGACGGGACAAGGTCGTCTCGACGCTTGACTTGGAGGTGGCCCACTGCAGACCCGAGACCTCGATGACTGTCGTCCTGTCGTTGGTACCCATGTCAACCTCCGAATGCTCGCCCGCTCGTTCGACGGTCTATCCAACCCTATACCCCCCTGGGGTATTCCGCCTCGGCCCGCAGCCTCAGTTCTTTGACCGGATCTGCCCTGTTCCTAACCTTTCCCACCAGTCCTGGCCGCACCACCCCCTAACAGCAGTCGGCCGCCCGGCCACCTCGAGGAGGCGGACCGGGCGGCCGTCAGCGTTCAGGTCTTGCTATCAGCCGGCGGTCGTCTGACCAGGTGTCGTCAGTGGGGAGAACCGGCGCAGACGCAGGCTGTTGCTCACCACGAACACCGAGCTGAACGCCATCGCCGCGCCCGCGATCAGCGGGTTGAGCAGTCCGAGGGCCGCCAGCGGGATGGCTGCGACGTTGTAGGCAAAGGCCCAGAAGAGGTTGCCCTTGATGGTCTTCAGGGTGGAACGAGACAGCCGTATGGCGTCCGCTGCTGCCCGCAGGTCCCCGCGGACCAGGGTCAGGTCGGAGGCCTCGATGGCCACGTCGCTGCCTGTGCCCATGGCCAGACCGAGGTCGGCCTGGGCCAGGGCGGCGGCGTCGTTCACACCATCGCCGACCATCGCCACGACGTTTCCCTTGTCCTGCAAGGCTTTCACCGCCGAAACCTTGTCGGCGGGCAGGACCTCGGCGATGACATCCTGCGCCTCGATGCCGACCAGAGCCGCGACCGCATGGGCGGCCCGGGAGTTGTCGCCGGTGAGCAGGATCGGCCTGAGCCCGAGGGCCCGGAACTGCGCGATGGCCTGTGCGGACGTGTCCTTGATGGTGTCGGCCACGACGATGACGCCGCGGGCAGCGCCGTCCCAGGCCACCCATACAGGTGTCTGGCCGTTGGCTTCTGCCGTCTCGGCCGTCGAGATCAGGTCGTCAGGGGCGCTGATCGACCACTCCTCGGCAAGCCAGGAGCGCCGTCCCACCAGAACCGCGTGGCCATCGACCACCCCTGAGACTCCCCTGCCGTCATGGTTGCTGAAGTCCTCGACCGCGAGAAGCGTGCCGTCGTTGGCAGCTCTGGCGTCAGTCGCGACTGCCTTGGCGATGGGGTGCTCGGAGGCGTCCTCGAGGGCACCCGCCAGAGCCTGGATCTCGGCCACGGTCTCCGCGGTTGCGGCGTGGACTGCGGCAACGCTCATCTTGCCGGTGGTGATGGTGCCGGTCTTGTCGAGCAGGATCGTGTCCACCTTGTGGGTGGACTCCAGGACCTGTGGACCCTTGATCAGGATGCCGAGCTGGGCGCCGCGGCCGGTGCCGACCATGAGGGCTGTCGGGGTAGCCAGGCCCAGGGCGCACGGGCAGGCGATGATCAGGACGGCCACCGAGGCCGTGAACGCCGCCGTCGCGGAGTGTCCGGTCAGCAACCACACGGCCAGGGTGCTCAGGGACAGCAGGATGACGACCGGGACGAAGATGCCAGAGATCCGGTCGGCCAGGCGCTGGACCTGGGCCTTCCCGTTCTGGGCGTCCTCGACCAGGCGCGACATCTGGGCCAGCTGGGTGTCGGCGCCCACTCGGGTGGCCCGGACGATCAGCCGCCCGCCGGCGTTGACGGTCGCGCCAACCACGGCATCACCGGGGCCGACCTCGACCGGCACCGACTCGCCGGTCAGCATGGAGGCGTCGACGGCAGAGGTGCCTTCGGTGACGATGCCGTCGGTGGCGACCTTCTCGCCGGGGCGGACGCTGAACACGTCTCCGACGACGAGCTGTTCGATGGGGATCCGGACCTCGGTCCCGTCGCGCAGGACGGCGACGTCCTTGGCGCCCATGTTCATCAGGGCCCGAAGAGCAGCCCCGGAGCGCTTCTTGGCCGTGGCCTCGAAATAGCGTCCGGACAGGATCAGCACGGTGACGACCGCGGCGGCCTCGAGGTAGATGTGCGCCGATCCGCCGTTGCGTGAGGGCATGAGCTCAAAGCTCATTCGCTCGCCGACCATCCCCGCGCCGCCGAAGAACAAGGCCCAAAGTGACCACAGCCACGCGGCGCTGACCCCAACCGAGATGAGGGTGTCCATGGTGGCTGCGCCATGGCGGGCATTGGTGAACGCGGCCCGGTGGAAGGGCAGCGCACCCCAGACCACAACCGGGGAGGCCAGGGTCAGGGAAAGCCACTGCCAGTTGTCGAACTGCAGGGGTGGAACCATCGACAGGACCAGCACCGGCAGGCTCAGGACCGTCGAGATCAACAGCCGCTCCCGCAGACGGGTGACCTCGTCGTCCTTCTCGTCGTCTTCGCCCTCGTCAGCCGCCGCCCTGTCGACCTTGGGGGCAGGCAGCGCTGCGGTGTAGCCGGTCGCCTCGATCGTCGCGACGAAGTCCGCGGGGGAGAGGGACCCGGAATACGTGACCTTGGCCTTCTCGGTGGAGTAGTTGACCGTGGCGACGACGCCTTCGAGCTTGTTCAGCTTCTTCTCGATCCGGGCGGCGCAGGAGGCGCACGTCATTCCGCCGATGATGAGCTCGACGCTGCTGGCCTCGGCGACCTCGCCTGGGGTGGTGGTCGTGCTCGTACTCATGGGGTTCCTCTCCTCGTGTGCCTGCTCAGTCGCAGACTGGGTCGCGCTCAGCTGGAAACGAGCTGGTACTCGCCGGCCTCTTCCAGTGCCGCGGTCAGCTCGACGTCGGTGATGGCGTTGTCCGCGGTGACGCTCAGGGCTGAGGTCCCCCCGGCGACAAGGTCGATCTGCACATCGGTGACGCCGGGAAGGGCCTTGAGCTCGGTGGTGATGGCGCCGACGCAGTGCCCGCAGGTCAGTCCGGTAACGGGGAAGATCTGGTTGCTCATGTGGTGCTCCTCTTAGTTGTCCTGCTGGGGTGGATCGGCCTCATGTGGTCATGGGCTGGTGTTCGGTGGCCAGATGGTCAGATGGTCAGATGGTCAGGAGCGCACCAGACGGGCGATCGCCGCTGACGCTTCCTTGAGCTTGTCCGTAGCAGTGTCGCCGCCGGTGTGGATGGCGTTGGTGACGCAGTGGCTCAGGTGCTCTTCGAGCAGGGCCAGGGCGACCGCCTCCAGCGCCTTTGTGGCCGCGGAGATCTGGGTGAGCACGTCGATGCAGTAGGTGTCCTGCTCGACCATCTTGTGAACGCCCCGCACCTGACCCTCGATCCGGCGAAGTCGCTTCAGGTGGGCGTCCTTGTTGGCTTGGTAGCCCGGCGCTGTGTCCACGGTGTTCACTCCTTCACAGGTACCCGGTGGGGGTATCGCTTCTTGGTTGCAAACCATACCCCCATGGGGTATCACTTGGCCAACCGAGCTGCGCGACGTCAAATGCGAGCAGGTTCGCAGATGCACCGAGGAAGGCCCTTGTCAAGATCTTTCGGGGAACGGCAGTGAGTGCTTGACTAGCGCACTCCCCTGCTGCGCCGACGTCAGACCGACTGCCGGGCCGCCTGGGCGTTCGCGAGGAAGGGATTCCCTCATGAGGGATTGGCGAGGTTCGAGGACCCTGATCACCGGCGCAGCAGTGCTGGTGGCAACGGGTCTGGCACTCTCCGGCGGGTTTGCGGCGTCTGCAGCCCCCAACGTCAAGGCTGGCCAGGGCAAGAGCGATCTGCGCACCACCGGCCCGAACTACAACCAGGGCAAGAAGCTGGCGATCAGCAAGACGCAGAGCGAGAAGATCCGGGGCCAGGCCCCCAAGGGCCCGGCCAAGATCGGGGCGACTCGGACCTGGCTGGCACTGAACGACGTGACAGGCAACGTCTACCTGAAGAACTACACGCTTCGCGGCGTCGGTGACAGTGTCGAGGTGTGGGTAGCGGACGACCGCGCCTTCCCTGCCGGTGACTGCCGCAACGCCCTGGGCCTGACCGAGGTCACGGACGCCCAGGTCTCGAACTTCATCCACGAGTTCGACAGCAACATCTACCCGAAGGAGTCGGCGACCTTCTCGGTTCCGCCGTCACGCGACGGGCACAATGCGATCTTGCCGGGACTCGTCCCGAACCTGCCGTCCTCGGAGTACAAGGGCGAAGGCAACAAGATCGTGACACTGGTCGACAACGTCAGGGACGCCAACTACTTCAACCCGACGGCTCCAGACGGCCAGACATACATCGCCGGCTTCTTCTACTCGGTGTTCAACGAGTACTTCGACCGCAACGCCATGACGATAGACGTATTCGACTGGGCGCACCGCACCGGCGCCAACCCGCCCAACGACGCAGCCAACGCGGCATACGTGGCCTGCAGCGCGGCGATCGGAGCCGACCTAACGAGGGCGCTAGGCCTCCCGAGGCCGCACCTCTACGAGGGCGTCTTCGCGCACGAGTACCAGCACCTGCTCGAGTACTACGAGGACCCGGACGAGGCGTCCTGGGTCAACGAGGGTCTATCTGACTGGGCACAGACCCTGGTCGGCTATGTCAACCCGTCGATCGCCCCTGACGCTGCCGTCGCGGACAGCCACCTCGCCTGCTTCATGGGCTACCTCCCACCCAGCTTCGGCGGACCCGAGAACTCCCTGACCGGCTGGGGTGATCAAGGTGCACCAGAGACCCTCTGCGACTACGGCGCGGTCTACTCGTTCATGGAGTATGTGCAGAGCCACTATGGAAACGTGGCTATGACTGCGCTGCACCGGCAGGACCTCAACGGGCTTGCCGGGCTGGACGCAGTGCTGGACGGCGTCGGGGCCACGGCCAGCGCCCGTGACACAGTGCACAACTGGGCTGCCATGGTCGCGGTCGACGCCAAGGCCGATGTGGCGAGCGCAGTCAACGGCCTCCCGAAGGCCGATGTGACGGCATCGTCGCTCACCGCAAAGATCAACTGGGACAACGCCGAGGCGTACTCCGATGCCGGTGCTCCCTCGAACGGCTCGGACTACGTTCGCCTCCGCAACGGCTCCGGCACCTACCTCTCTGCGGGGCAGATCACCTCGATCTCGTTCAACGGCGACGCGGCTCTGGCCCCCGACCCGGTGCAGTGGACCGTCGACACGACACCGCCGAACGGCACGACCGCGGGCACGAGCTGCGCAGCCGTCCCGGACGGAACGGGGGCGGCAGCCCTCTACTCGGGTTGTGGCCCCAACCTGGACCGCGCCATCATCCGCAGCGTGGCCGTCCCGGCCACTGGCGGCACCCTGAGCTTCGATGCCCTGTGGGACACCGAGGTCGGGTGGGACTTCGGCTACGTGCAGGTCTCCATCGACAGTGGCGCAACCTGGACAAGCCTTTCCACGGCAGACGCGACGAGCGCGCACGACCCAGGTGCCGTCAGCCAGGTCGTGGCTCAGCTGCCGGGCTACACCGGAGACTCGGGAACATGGCGCCCACAGTCCGCTGACCTGGCTGCGTACGCCGGCAAGAGCGTTCTGGTGGCCTTCCGGCACATCACCGACTCGGGCGTCAACGAAGGAGGGTTCTGGGTGCGCAACATCATCGCTGCCGGCACCACGCTCCCGAGTGACTCGCTGGCCGGCTGGCGGTCTGCTACCGAAGTGCGACCGGTGGCCGTGCAGGGATTCACCGTCCAGCTTGTCGCGTATGGCGCAGACGGCAGCCCGGTGTGGGTCCACCGGATGGCCCTCGACGGGTCGTTCGACGGAACGCTCAGCGGCGCCACCCTGACTGGTGCCATCGGCACCGCGGCGACCACGGTCTCGGCGATTGTCATGTACGACGACGACACCGAGAATGCGCCGAAGCAGGCCGGCTACACCCTCACGGTGAACGGGGTGACCCAGCCAGGAAGCTGACCCGACGACCGAATACCTTGGGGCGCTGCCGAGACGACAGCGCCCCAAGGCCGTACGTCATCGTGGGGACTGGCCCGTGCCGATCCCTTCGATGGCGACGTTGCAGATTCCCAACGGCACTTCAATGTTCAAGGCGCCAACCCCCGCCGGCCCGAGATCTAGCCGGTCTCCGTGCTGCTGTCGGGCTCATCCGTCATGGGTGATGGCAGGCCCGACCCGGGGCGGCAGGCTTGGGTGGATTCGTTCCCGTGGACGATTCGTATGGAGCACTCAACCAGCTGTTGCGGAGTTCGCGATCCGGCGCGCCTCTGGCAATCTCGGCCTTCAAGGAGTCACCCCATGCTCATCTTGGCGATTCTCGTCCTCGGCCTCGCCGCAGGTTGGGCCGCAAACCTCCTGGTCGGTCATGGCGAAAAAGCGAGCGGGGCCCAACTCCTGGCCGTCGGGATCGGAGGCTCGTTCGTGGGCGGCCTGCTGTCGAGCCTGGTTTCAGGTGACGGTCTCGCCC
>JBDTOA010000087.1:0-8052 GCA_039933475.1 Dermatophilaceae bacterium | reverse complement strand
GGCCAGCACGCGGGGGTCGACCTGGGCGCGGTCATGCTCCACGGCATACCGCCTCTTGGTGGTGATCGCCTCGATGCTGGCCTTGCCACAGATCCCGCACGAGCTGGTGATGTAGGACTGGCGGGCGGCGTCGGTGGACGGGGGAGCCACGCCTGACGCGAGGGTCACGTCGACGACGTTGTAGGTCGGCAGTCCGTCCTCGCCCTGGTCCAGGCAGTGCATCAGGGTGCGGACGTCCGAGGCAGTCTCGATCAGGCCCTCGGTGAGCAGGAAGCCCAACGACAGGTCGAAGTCGTTTCCAGGGGTCCGCATGGTGACGGACAGGGACACCCCGTCGACCCGGATCTCCAGCGGCTCCTCGACGGTGAGGGTGTCGGGACGGCTGATCATCGCCGGGGCGCCAGGATCGGTGACATCGAGGCGGTACGACGGGGTCCGGCGCGTGACACGGCCCATCAGGTCGGCTCGAAGCGCACGACAAGACTCTTGGCGACGGGGGTGTTGCTGCGCCTGGCGACGTGGTCGGCGGACAGGAGGGCGTTGGCCTCCGGGAAGTACGCGGCGGCGCAGCCCCTGGCCGTCGGGTAGGTCTCCAGTCGGAAGCCCTCGGCCCTGCGTTCCTGGCCCTCGAACTCGCTCACGACCGTCACGACGTCACCGTGGTGGAACCCCAACGCGTGCAGGTCGATCGGGTTGACCAGGACGACCTTGCGGGTCCCGCGTATCCCGCGGTACCGGTCGTCATGCCCGTAGATCGTGGTGTTGAACTGGTCGTGACTGCGGATCGTCTGCAGCAGGAGCCGGCCCTCCGGAACCTCGAGCAGCTCGACGCGCGAGGTGAGGAACTGGGCCTTGCCGTCGCTCGTGCTGAAGCTCCGCTCGTCGCGAGGGCCGTGGGGGAGGAGGAAGCCACCGGGCTCCCGGACCCTGGAGTTGAAGAGCTCGAAGTTCGGCACCACCCGCGAGATCCGGTCGCGGATGAGGTCGTAGTCCTGGGCGAGCGGCCCCCAGGGAATCTGCGCCTCGTCGGGCAGCAGCCGCGCAGCGAGCCCCGCGATGATGGCAACCTCGCTGCGGCACTGGCCCGATGGAGGGGCCAGGGTGCCGCGGGATAGGTGGACCTGGCCCTGGGAGTCCTCGACCGTCACGGACTGGTCGCCGTGGCCGGTCCGGTCGCGGTCCGTGCGTCCCAGACAGGGAAGGATCAGGGCCTCCTTGCCGGTGACGGTGTGCGACCGGTTCAGCTTGGTCGAGATCTGGACGGTCAGGTCGCAGGCGTTCAGACCTTGATGGACGACCGGGGTGTCGGGAGTCGACGCGGCGAAGTTGCCGCCCATGGCGAAGAAGACCCGCAGTTTCTGGTCACGAAGCCGTTGCACCGTCCTGACCGCGTCAAGGCCAGGTTTGCGCGGAGGCGTGATCGCGAACTCGGACTGGAGCGCGTCGAGGAAGGCATCAGGCATCTTCTCCCAGATGCCCATCGTGCGGTCGCCCTGGACGTTGGAGTGACCGCGAACCGGGCAGGGACCCGCACCCGGCTTGCCGATATTTCCCTGCAGCAGAAGGACATTCATGATGTCCTGGATCGTGGCGACAGCGTGCACGTGCTGGGTCAGGCCCATCGCCCAGGTCACCACCGTGGCCTTCGACTCGATGAACCGCCTCGCCAGCGACTCGATCTCAGGGCGACCGAGGCCGGTCGCCTTGAGCGTGAGGTCCCAGTCGAGGTCTCCGACCGCGGCGACGTACTCGGCATACCCGCTCGTGTGCTCTTCGACGAACGCGCGGTCGACGACGGTGCCGGGATGCGCGGCCTCCTCCTTCAGGAGCAGGTGGCCGATCGCGCGGAACAACGCGTGATCGCCACCGAGCCGCAGCTGCAGGAAGTCGTCAGCGATCTGGGTGCCGTGCCCCAGGACCCCACCAAAGCTCTGGGGGTTCTTGAAGCGGATCAGCCCGGCCTCAGGCAGCGGGTTCACGGCCACGATGACGGCGCCATTGTGCTTGGCGGTCTCCAGGTGGGTGAGCATCCGAGGCGAGTTGGTGCCCGGGTTCTGCCCGCAGATGACGATGAGCTCGGCCTGCTCGAGCGAGCTGAGCGTGACCGCGCCCTTGCCGATGCCGATCTGCTGGCCCAGCGCGGCGCCCGATGACTCGTGGCACATGTTGGAGCAGTCGGGCAGGTTGTTGGTGCCGAAGGCCCTCACCATCAGCTGGTAGAGGAAGGCGGCCTCGTTGCTGGTGCGCCCCGAGGTGTAGAAGGCGGCGTCGTCCGGTGATGGCAGGGCGCGCAGGTGGCCGACGATGATCTCGTACGCCTGGTCCCAGGTCACCGGCTGGTAGTGCGTGCCGTCCGCCTTCTTGTACATCGGTTCGGTGAGCCGGCCCTGCTGGCCCAGCCACCACTCGCTGTTCCCCTGGAGGTCGGCGACCGAGTGCTTGGCGAAGAACGCGCGGTCCACCCTTCTGGTCGTGGCCTCCCACGCGACCGCCTTGACGCCGCTCTCGCAGAACTCGGCCGTATGCCGCGAGCCCGGATCGGGGTCCGGCCAGGCACAGGAGGGGCAGTCGAAGCCCCCGTCCTGGTTGATCCTGCGCAGGGTTCGGGCTGTTCGTACCGGCCCCATCTGCTCGAGACCGTGCTCCAGGGACGACACGACGGAGGGGACACCAGCTGCCCAGGCCTTGGGATCTGGCGCTGCGGGAGGCGGGGAGTTCGGTTCAACCGGTGGACCTGCCATGCTAGGGAGCCTATTGCCGGTGACGAGTTTGAGCAGACCGGTTGCAAGATCCCGCCAGAACTAGTGGACTACGCCCAAGAGCATTCAACGATCGCGGGCGTAAGCCGGGGGTCCACGTCGAGAGAGAGGAACACTCGTGGTTGCGACCGCGGAAGCCGCGGCGGCGAACGGTTCGGTGGCGAAGCTTGGCTTTGCCGCAGGACAGGTAGTCCAGGAGTTCGGATTCGACCAGGACGTCGATGACGACTTCCGTCTGGCGATCGAGGACCTTTGCGGTTCGGAGCTCGAGGACGAGGACTACGCCGATGTTGCAGATGCAGTGGTCCTGTGGTGGCGTGATGACGACGGCGATCTCATCGACGCCATCGTCGACGCCCTGACCAACCTTGCCGAGGGCGGGTTCATTCTCCTGCTGACACCCAAGTCCGGGCGCGACGGACACGTCGATGCGGCGGACATCCAAGAGGCCGCGCTCACGGCGGGGTTGCACGCTTCGGGGGGCACGAACGCAGTACGGGACTGGACCGGGAGCCGTCTGGTTGCCCCCAAGAGTGCTCGTCGCTGACTGCTGCCAGACTGAGCCCATGACCAGCACCGACCAGATCGCCGCCATGCCGACGCAGCTCAGCGTCGGCGAGGTCGCTCCCGACTTCACGCTCACGGACCAGCACGGCAAGCCCGTGACGCTTTCGAGCTTTCTGGGTGTCAAGAACGTGGTCCTGGTGTTCTACCCGTTTGCGTTCTCGGGCATCTGCACTGGCGAGCTGTGCGAGATACGGGATGACCTGGGTGCCTTCTCCAGCGATGACGTCCAGGTGCTCGCCATATCGTGCGACCACATGTTCACCCAGCGGGCCTGGTCCGACGCTCAGGGGTACTTCTTCCCCCTGCTCAGCGACTTCTGGCCACACGGCGCCACCGCGCAGGCCTACGGGGTCTTGAAGGCGTCCAGCGGTGCGGCACTGCGCGGGACCTTCCTGATCGACCGCGACGGGGTGGTCCGCTGGACCCTGGTCAACGGGACCTCCCAGAAGCGTGACTTCAGCGGCTACCGCGCCGCGCTCAAGGAGCTGACCGGGTCCTGAGTGGCCGGTTGACCATATTCGGGGCCTGTAGCTCAGTTGGTAGAGCACCGCGTTTACACCGCGGCTGTCGTCGGTTCGAGCCCGGCCGGGCCCACGTACATGACCGCAGGTCAGAGCCCTGTTACGGTCCCACGGACCTCGGTTGCAGAGGAGTTCAAAGGGGCCCTAGTCCGCAGGCGCTCAGCGCCGTGACCTGCCTATCGTGCGGCGCGCAAGGTTGCGCGAGGAGGCGCCCGCCGCCAGGTCTGACCTGTTCCGTGGGGGTCTGACCTGATCCGTGCCCTCTGACAGACCGTGAAGACGGGACCAAGTTCCCTGTCGCCCGAACAGACACTGCGCACATTCTGAGATGGTCCGGCCCATCGACCTCCTGTTAGTGGGCATCCATGCCGCTGCGATCGTGCCAGCGGATCCACTGCGCAGGAAGAACAATGAACCTGACCTCGTCACCGTCCGTCGTCAGTCTGAGGGAGTGGAAGGCGGCAAAACGCGATCCTGTCGCGTCCTCGAGCCGCGCTGATGCCACTGCCGACGCGGCCCTTCTCGACCGCGGGCCGGCCGCGCTCTGGACCGCAGCCCTGGAGGGAGAGCCGGACGAGTCCGGCACTGGTGATCAGCTCCGCCACAGTCTTGTCCAGGACTGGCTCAAGCTGCTGCTCATCCGTGCAGACAAGGTAGACCTGACCCAGGATGACCAAAGAATCGGTCCGCGGGACATGCCCCCCGGGCTGCACGTTGCCGGTCGCACCGCCGCCCACACACGCCGCGGTTCGATCAGCCACCTGGAACAGCTGGCACCCCAGCTGATCGACGAGCTCGGGCGAATCACTTTGCCATTCAGCGATGGTGCGGCCGGCGACGCCGAGCTGCGCATAGCACTAACCCAGCTTGATGACTGGCTCCAACAGCTGATCAGGGATATCCAAGCTGAGCTCTTCGCACTTCAGATGGCCGCTCAGCAGCAATTGCGAAGCATCACCGATTTGGCCACCGCGACCGGTCAGCGTCCGGTCAACCCAAGCCAGTGAGCCAATCGACCTGACGGCCCGAGTGACTGTGAGCCGCATGGTCGAGGTCGACAGGCCCGCTCCCTTGGTCGAGCAGGCGATGTGGTGGGCGTCCGCTGACTGCATTGGGCCAGCAGCCCGGGAGGCCACGACCCACGGCGGGTAACGGCTCAACGTGCCTGCCCGGGCCGGGATACGGTTGCGCACAGTCATGCGTCCTCAGTGGTCGTCGTTTAGTCCGCGGAAAGTGCGCAGAAAGTCCGCAAGACGTCCATAGACGTTGATCACCGATGGACACCAGCCGACACTATCCATGCAGGTCAGAGGCCCTAGGGAGGCCAAATGCGCAGGTCAGAAAAGCGCCTGAATCGTGTTTACACCGCGGCTGTCGTCGGTTCGAGCACGGCCGGGCCCACGTGAGCATCAAGGCGAGTCTGACCGATCGCGGCGTTCTGCCCTTGCGAGAGGTCGTGGGCGCCCTGAATCGGCTGTACCCGCCGGAGACGGCCATGTCCTGGGATCGCGTCGGGCTGGTGACCGGCGACCTGGACCAGCCGATCTCTTCGGTCTACTTCGCCGTTGACCCCACCCTTGCCGTCATCGAGGAGGCGCGTTCCGCCGGAGCGGAGCTCCTGGTGACCCACCATCCGCTCCTGCTGCGCGGCGTGCACAGCCTGGCGACCACGACCGCCAAGGGTGCGACGGTCACCTCCCTGATCGTCAACGACATGGCCCTGTATGCCGCCCACACCAATGCCGATGTCGCCTCACCGGGCGTCTGCGACGCCCTGGCCAGCGCCTGCGCCCTTGTCGACGTGGGGCCGCTCGAGGTCCTTGATGGGACGGGCATCGGGAGGGTCGGCTCCCTTTCGGCTCCACAGACCCTGCGTGAGTTCGTGGAGCACCTCGCGGCGGTGCTCCCTGCAGCTGCCGGCGGGCTCCGGGTGGCCGGTCCTGCGGACGCTCTCGTGAGCAGGGTGGCCGTGGTGGGAGGAGCCGGCGACGATCGGTTCGATGCTGTCCGGGCGAGTGGAGCCGACGTCTACGTCACCGCCGACCTGCGGCATCACCCGGCGCTCGAGGCGAGGGAAGAGTCCCGCGGGGGGACGCCATACCTGGTCGATGCGGGCCACTGGGCGACCGAGTGGATGTGGCTGGAGAGCGCGCGTTCTGAATTGCTGCGCGAGCTCGGCGGGCGAGGCAGTAGTTTGGACACTCACATCTGCACACTGCGCACCGACCCGTGGGACTTCGTGATCGGAGCCAGCACGAGCGACATCACCGGAGGTACGTCCTGAAAGCCGACACGAGCCGTCAGTGGCGCTTGCTCGACCTGCAGGCGCTCGACACGCGTCTGGACCAGATTGCGCACCGGAAGGCGACCCTGCCCGAGCTTGCCGAGCTGCGCCAGCTGGGTGTCCGGACCTCGGCTCTGGACGACGACCTGGTTCGCGCCAAGACCGCCCTCGGCGATGTTCAGCGCGAGATCCGCAAGGCCGAGTCCGACGTCGAGCTGGTGCGCGAGCGAAGCGCCCGGAACCAGGCTCGGATGGACGCCGGGCAGGGAACCGCCAAGGACATGCAGGCGCTGCAGCACGAGGTTGAGTCGCTGGCGCGAAGGCAGTCCGACCTCGAGGATGTCGAGCTCGAGGTGATGGAGCGCGCTGAAGGCCTCGCCGCCGACGTGACCCGGCTGGAGAGCGCGCGCGCCGAGCTCTCGGGTCGCGTCGCGGAGCTGGAGACGCTGCGGGACAAGGCGTTTGCCGAGATGGACGCCGAGCTCGAGCAGATCGGTCACTCCCGCAGTGACGTCGTTGCCGGAGTTGGCCAGGACCTGGTGGACCTCTACGCGAAGATCCGCGCGTCCAGCGGGGGAATCGGTGCGGCCGTTCTGCGCCAGCGTCGTTGTGAGGGCTGCAACCTGGAGCTCAACCAGGTGGACATCAACCGGTTTACCTCCGCCGAGCAGGATGAGGTCCTGCGCTGCGAGGAGTGCCGGCGCATCCTGATCCGGACCTCCGAGTCTGGCATCTGAGCTCCAGGACGCCGTTCCGCGGATTTGTGGAATCCTTGCGAAATGAGTGAGCGACTCGCGTGGAAGCTGGTGGCGGCATGAGCTACGCCGGGAACGTTGACCCCTCCGAGGCGTATGCCGCGCTGCAGGCAGACGCCGACGCTGTCCTGGTTGACGTCCGCACCAGTGCGGAGTGGAGCTACGTCGGGATGCCCGATCTTTCGAAGATCGGTAAGCACGTTATTCCCCTTGAATGGCAACGCTTTCCGGACGGTGCGCTCAACAGGGGCTTCGTCGAGCAGCTCCGAGAAAGTGGCGTCGCCCAGGGTGCGCCGATCTATTTCATCTGTCGCTCCGGCGTGCGATCGGCTGCTGCAGCGGAGGTGGCGACGGCTGCTGGTCTCGGACCGGCATACAACGTCGTTGGCGGCTTCGAGGGTCCGCTCGACCACGACGGGCACCGAACGGTTGCCGGCTGGAAGGTCGCGGGGCTGCCCTGGAGGCAGGGATGAGGGAGCTGCGTCCGGACACGCTTGCTGTGAGAGGGGGCCTGGCGCGCAGCGGCTTCGACGAGACCTCTGAGGGGCTGTTCCTGACCTCGGGCTACGTCTACGGCACGGCAGAGGAGGCAGAGGCGGCGTTCAAGGACGAGATCGACCGGTTCGTCTACTCGCGCTATGGCAACCCGACGGTCCGGATGTTCGAGGAGCGGATGCGTCTGCTGGAGGGCACCGAGGCGTGCTTCGCCACGGCCACCGGCATGTCCGCTGTCTTTGTCGCCCTGGCCGCCCTCCTGGCAAAGGGCGACCGGGTGGTCAGTGCCCGTGGCCTCTTCGGCTCCTGTTTCGTGATCCTGGACGAGATCCTTCCGCGCTGGGGGGTGGAGACCGTCTTCGTCGACGGGTCTGACCTCGACCAGTGGCGGGCCGCGCTCTCGGAGCCGGCGACGGCGGTGTTCTTCGAGTCGCCCAGCAACCCGATGCAGGAGCTGGTCGACATCGAGGCGGTCTGCGAGCTGGCTCATGGCGCGGGCGCGAAAGTTGTCGTGGACAACGTCTTCGGGACCCCCGTGTTCTCCAAGCCCTTGGAGCTCGGCGCGGACGTGATCGTCTACTCGGCGACCAAGCACATCGACGGGCAGGGCCGCACTCTGGGTGGGGCGATCCTGGGCACCTCCGAGCTCATCAACGGCCCGGTCAAGAACC
>JBDTOA010000086.1:0-8069 GCA_039933475.1 Dermatophilaceae bacterium | reverse complement strand
GCATCTCATGCCAGGTTCAACTCAAAGGAGGTGGCGACATGCGCCACGCACGTCGCCTCATCATCACCCTCGTCGGCGTCACCTTCTGGTGCGTCGCCGCCACCACGGCTGCCTTCGCCGAGGTGCTGCCACCGCCCGAAGGAGAGCCACCAGTCGCCCCACCCCCACCACCGCCGCCGCCGGACCCATCGCTGTGGAAGTACGCCGTCGTAGCAGTGCTCGCAGCTCTGCTTGCCATCGCGGTCGTGGGCCTGATCGCCTCACTGCGACACACTCGGCCGTCGAGGCCTTCAACGGCCATGCACGCCTGAGCGTGAGGGACTGAGCTACCACAAGTACATCCCTCACCTGCTGGCCCTGGGCCGGTGCCCTCGCAAAGGGCACCGGCCTCGGTCGTCACCCGCCCGCGGAGATGGCCGACGACCGATCGGGCTCAGCTCGAGGACAGCCAGAGGCAGGTGAGGGCAGGATGGAGTCGTGGACATCAACGGCGTCGCCGATGAGCTGTACTCGCGACCGCCCGAGGAGTTCACGGCTGCCCGCAACGTCTTCGAGAAGCAGGCCAAGGCGTCAGGCGACAAGCAGCTGGCCGCAGTCATCCACGAGCTGCGCAAGCCGAACACCGCTGCGTGGCTTGCGAACCAGCTCGTTCGAGAACACTCCGACCAGGTCAGGACATTTCTTGAGCTCGGCTCTGCGATGCGCCAGGCAACCGAGATGCGCAGCGGTGACCAGCTGCGCGAGCTGGGCAGGCAGCGACGTGAGCTCGTCAGCAACCTGATGCGGGGGGTTAGGGTCTTGGCTCAGGCGGCAGGGCGCAAGGTCAGCCAGGACATCGCACGTGACGTGGAAGACACCTTGAATGCGGCGTTGGCCGACGGGGCTGTTGCCGATCAGCTCAGCGCCGGCCGGCTGGCCGACGCCCTCCAGAGTGGCGGTTTCCCGCCCTCGGCCAACCTCAATACCGCCTGGCCCACGCCCGCCCCGATGCCGCCTGCCTCCCCAAAGAATGAGCCGCCCGAACGACGTGACGTGCAGCTGGATCGCGCCAGGGCCGAAGAGCTGCTGGCACAGACGGACCTTGACAAGGCCAAGCAGGCGGCGCAGGAGGCAGGTAAGCGGTTGGACGACGCAGTCCGGCGGTTGGAGGACGCGGTTCGTCGCCGGGAGAGTCTCTCGACCTAGGAGATCGAGAAGACTCTGGCCCTGGGCTGAAACATGAGAGAACATCGAGAAAGCACCCCAGGCTGCAGCCGAGCAGGTAACTCTCAACTCGAGAAGGCCACATGGCGAAACCACCCTCCGGAGAGCAGTTCGAGATCAGCTTTGAGGAGCAGCACGCCACCATCGTTGAGGTCGGGGGCGGCCTTCGAAGCTACCGCGACGGCGACCGCGACGTCCTTCAGCCCTATCCGCTCGAGGCCATCTGCGACGGTGCGCACGGCGCTGTCCTGATCCCCTGGCCGAATCGTCTGGGCGATGGCCGCTACCGCTTCGACGGAGTCGACTACCAGGTCCCTTTGACCGAACCGGAGAGACGAAACGCCATCCATGGATTCCTGCGCTGGCGACCCTGGCAGCGGCTCCACCAGTCCAGCGCGCAGGTCGTCGTGGCAACGACCCTCCATCCGCGCCCGGGCTACCCGTGGACCCTCGAGGTTCAGATCCGCTACGGCCTGGACGAGGCGGGGCTGACCGTTGAGACGACGGCCACCAATGCCGGCGAAGGGGTCTGCCCCTTCGGAAGCGGGCAGCATCCCTACCTCTCCCCTGGGACGGGTCTGATCGACGACTGCACCCTCTCTCTGGGCGCAGATACCCGGATCGTGACCGATCCCGAGCGGCAGCTGCCCACGGGCGTCGAGCCAGTTGAGGGCACACAATTCGACTTCCGTGCCGGACGCCGGATCGCTGACCTGCAGGTGGACTCCGCGTTCCAGGACCTCGCGCGCGACGTCGGCGGCCGAGCATGGGTTCGCCTTGCCGCGCCCGACGGCAACACCGCAGAGCTCTGGGCGGACCAGAGCTACCCGATCATCCAGATCTACACCGCCGACACCCTTGCACCTGACCGTCGCCGGCTTGGGCTCGCCGCCGAGCCGATCACCTGCCCGCCCAACGCCTTTCAGACGGGGCAGGGTGTCATTCGTCTCCAACCCGGTGAGTCAGTGACGGCAACCTGGGGTGCGCGCCTTCGCGAGACCGCGCCCGGAACGCAGTGAGGAAGACCCATGACCGAACATCACCCGCAGGTCGTACTGGTCCCCGACTCGAGCCGAGGGCGGCCACGGACCGGGACCGCGGTCCTTGCTCCTAAGGGATCTTGGGTCACTGGCGATGCACCGATGAGACTCCCCGAGGTCACGCGACTGGCTTGGGGCGTGGCGCTTCTCATTGCCCCTGGACGGGTGTCCAAGACCTTGACGGGGGTGGGTCTGGAGGGCAGGGCCCGTGTGGTGGCTCGCGTTCTGGGGGCGCGGCACCTCACCCAGGCACTTCTCGTCGCACGAACGAACGAAGACGCGGCTCGACGGGTGGGGCGGGTCGTGGACGCCTTGCACGCCCTCAGCATGATCGGGCTGGCGGCGGTCGACCCCAAGCTGCGTCGACCCGCGCTGGCTGACTCGGCGCTGGCCGGACTGTTCGGGTTGAGCGGTGATAGTCGCCAGCCAGACGCGGACCCCGTGGGAACGCCGGGGCCAAATGACAAGGTCCGCCTCCCCCAGCCCGTGTGGTTCGTGCCCGAGGACGACGGCGCCGCGCTGCGGCGTACGCGAAATGCGCAGAGTCAACAGGCTATTCGCGACATTCTCTATGAAAGCAACGGCCAGTCCCTCGAGCAGGTCAAACGAGACCTGCAGCGGGCCCTGACCGACCGCGGGATGGGTCCGCAGCCCGAGTCGTGGATGGACGCCGTCGCCTCCGACGTCGCCATGGGCCACATCTACGTCGTCAGCGAGCAGGCCATGGCCGACACCGGCGAGGTGGCCCGCGAGGACCTGAGCTAGCGGGAGCTCGAGCGCACCCGAAAGGTTCAACGTCAGTGGACAACTGCGTCGGTTTGGCTAGAGTCCGAATATGCGCGCAGCGGTCCACACCAGGTACGGCCCGCCGGAAGTGGTTCGGATCTCAGAGCTGCAGACGCCGACCATCAAGGACAACGAGCTGCTCGTCAAGGTTCATGCGACAACCGTGAACCGGACCGACTGCGCGTGCCGGGCTGCCAAGCCGTTCTTCATGAGGTTGTTCACCGGCCTCACCGGGCCACGGGCAACCGTCCTGGGAAATGAGTTTGCGGGAGTGGTCGAGGCGGTCGGCAGCGC
Source organism: Dermatophilaceae bacterium (assembly GCA_039933475.1). Classification (GTDB taxonomy): domain Bacteria; phylum Actinomycetota; class Actinomycetes; order Actinomycetales; family Dermatophilaceae; genus UBA4719. Next base: position 4,746 of record JBDTOA010000086.1, on the reverse strand, counting down.
CGTGACCTCTTTCAAGGTTGGCGACAGGGTGTTTGGCTACAACGAAGGCCCCTTCGGTGCTCATGCCGAGTACCTGTCGATCCCCCACGACGGTTCGCTCGCGACCATCCCGGTGAACCTGACCTACGAGCAGGCTGCCCCAAGTACCGAGGGTTCGCACTATGCCCTCGCGCAGATCAACGGGGCGAAGATCCTGAGTGGTCAGGACGTCCTGGTCAATGGCGCAACCGGAGCCATCGGCTCGGCAGCGGTTCAGCTGTTGAAAGTTCAGGGTGCCAACGTCACCGCGGTCTGCTCCACAGAGAACGTGGAGCTGGTCAGGAGGCTGGGCGCCGACAGAGTCATCGACTACACGGCCGAGGACTTCACCAAGGACCTCCAGCGCTACGACGTTGTCCTCGACTCGGTCGGCAAGAGCTCGTTCGGCCAGTGCAAGCGCATCCTGAAATCCCGCGGCATCTACATCTCGTCCGAGCTGGGTCCTCACGCCCAGAATCCCTTCCTGGCCCTGATCGCTCCCCTGGCCCGCGGCAAGAGGGTGCTGTTCCCGATCCCGAAACATGACCAGCAGATGGTGAGGTATCTGGCCGACCTGCTCGAGTCGGGACAGCTCGGGCCGGTGATCGACAGAGTCCTTCCGTTGGACCAGATCGTCGAGGCCTACACGTACGTCGAGACGGGGCAGAAGACCGGCAATGTCGTCATCACTACGCAGAGGGGATCTGGCTACGAGACGTAGACCGGCCCGGGTATCAGATCCCTTTCGGGCCGCGTGTCCTAGAGCGGTAGCGCGGTCTCCAGGGTCCGCGCGCCTTGACCGCGGACTCCCCCGTGTCGGCGGAAAGACTCCTGTCCGAAGAGGGCGTCGACCTCCTCCGCGGACATCGCCAGGAATGGTCCGAAGTCGCCCACCTGGGACTCGTGCGCCGCCATCGCAGCCCGCTTGGCCGCCATCGCCGCGCGCACGTCCACGACGGTGGTGATCTCGGACTCGGGCAGGCCGAACTCTGAGACGTCCGGCGGTGGAGCCTCCTCCGCCCATTGCGGGTTGCTGGCCATCAGCCTGAACATGTGGTCACGATTGATCGTCGCCTCGTAGACGTGGTCCACGCCGGCGAGCTCGGCAGCCCGGACGCCGACAACGTGGACCTGGATGTGGTCGGGATGGCCGTAGTTGCCGTGCGGATCGTAGACAGTGAGCACGTCGGTGCCCTCCTCGACCAGCAGCTGGGCCAGCCGCGAGGCGGCAACCTCGACGTCCACGTTGCAGAACGCGTCGGCCCGCGCGTTGTCAGGGGTGCCGGCCATCCCTGAGTCGCGGTAGCCGAGCATCTCCACCCGGTCCACGCCCAGTGCCCGGGCCGAGATCTCCAGCTCACGGCGACGGCGGTCGACCAGTCGCTCGCCATCGGCCAGCAACCCATCCGGCACCTCCCCCAGGCCCCCGTCGGTGGCTGTCACCAGGACCACGCGATGACCGGCGTCCGCGGCCAGGCGCATGACGCCTCCGGTGGTGAAGACCTCGTCGTCAGGGTGGGCGTGGAAGCACACGAGAACGCTTTTGGGGGTTGCTGAGCCGTCACCATCAGTGGGTCGTGTCATGGGGCTGGTCCCTTCGTGTCATCGCAGTTGTCCAACCCGTCGCGGGTCAAAACCCTTCCGTCTCACGACAAACGACGGTCGTAGCTGGTCAGCAGCCCGCGGTTGACGACGGTGGCGTCTTCAGTTTGGCCTTTGCGGCGAGGATGCGTCGAACGGAGCTTTGCACCGTGGTTCGGAACACCCGGTCGGAGCGGACCAGGGAAAGGACCTCTTTGTAGGCGGCCGGAACGTCGGGACTCATCAGCAGTATGTCGTCCCCCGCCTTCAGGGCCAGGCGGGCGATCTGGCCAGGGGCACCTGCTTTCCGGACCGGTGCCATCCAGAGCGAGTCGGTGAGAACCAGACCGTCGTACCCCAGATCACGACGCAGGGCCACGCCAACGAGCTCTGTGGACAGGGTGGCCGGTGTCCCGCTGGGGTCCAACGCGGGGAAGGCGAGGTGGCCCACCATCACGCTCGCCCCCGTCCTCGTCCCGGCCTGGAAGGGCGGGCGGTCCACGGCTCGCCACTGCGCTGCCGACTCGTGGATCACTGCGAGGGCAATGTGGCTGTCAGTTGAGGTGCTGCCATGGCCGGGCCAGTGCTTGAGGGTCGCCAGGACCCCGGCTTGTTGCAGTCCCGTCGTGGCGGCCGCGACGTCCCGGGCGTCGAGGGCCGGGTTTGGCCCAAAGCTGCGGTCGCCGATCACCCCCGTTGCCGTACGGACGACATCGGCAACGGGAGCCAGGTCCTGGTTGACTCCGAGCCGGCGCAGCTGTTGACCCAGGGAGAAATAGCTGCAGCGAAGCTGTTTCTCGCCAAGTCCGGCGATCTGCTCCTGCGCCGGCCGCCGGGTGACGCCGTCGGTGATCCTCTGGACCCTGCCGCCTTCCTGGTCGGTGGCGATGAGCAGCGGTATGCCGGAGTCGGCCAGCGCCGCTCGTTGCAGTCCTGCGGTCAGGGCGGTGATCTGGGTGGCGTTGCTGACGTTGCCGGTTGAGAGCTCTGGCCTGCTGGGGTCAAGGTTGTTGTGATCCAGCAGGATGACTCCGCCCAGGTGCCAGCGGCGGATGACCTCGGCGCCGGTCGGGGCCCCGTAGAGCGCAATGTTCGCGTTGCGCTGCGCCGTGGTGGCGGCCGTTGCGCTCGACCCGTAGACGTAGGCCATGAACAGCTGACCAACCATCAGGTCGTCGCTCAGACCGCCCGGGTTGACCTGGGCCGATGGGGTCGCGGTGGCTGAACCGCTCGGGCTCGGCGTCGGAGACTCGCTGGGAGAGACGGTCGATGACTGCGAGGTCGGCGAGAGGCTCTGAGGAACCTGTGGTTGCGCGCCGGTGCTGCAACCGACGCCGGCCAACACCAAGAGCAGCGACATGATGCGCGCCTGGCGACCCGGGCTCATGCTTGACATGGCTTCTCCCGGTCTTCGATCCTGTTGAGCCCGAACTGAAGTCGCTCTCCCCAATATAGGCACGGCGTAACGGTGAACAGATGATTCCAGGAAAATGCGGCCACCACTGGGTGCTCCATGTGGACATGGACCAGTTCATCGCCGCCGTCGAGCTGCTGCGCCATCCCGAGCTCCGCGGACTCCCGGTGGTAGTTGGCGGTGATGGCGACCCGACCAAGCGCGGCGTGGTGAGCACCGCCTCGTATGAGGCCCGCGAGTACGGGGTGCACTCCGGGGTTCCGTTGCGAACCGCCGCACGAAGGTGCCCCGAAGCCGTCTTCCTCGCCGTCGACCGCGAGCTCTACGAGGCTGCCTCAGCCAAGGTCATGTCAACCCTGCATGAGATCGATGCCATCGTCGAGGTGGTCGGCTGGGACGAGGCCTTCCTTGCGGTGGAGACCGATGACCCCGAGGCCGTGGCGAGGGAGATCCAGGCGCGGGTCCGGGCGGCCACCGATCTTGACTGCAGCGTGGGCATCGGCCAGAACAAGCTTCAGGCAAAGCTGGCCACCGGTTTCGGGAAGCCTGCCGGCGTGTTCCGGCTCACTGAGGAGACCTGGTTCGAGCTGCTCGGTGAGCGACCGACCGACGTGCTGTGGGGCATCGGCTCCAAGACCGCCAAGCGGCTGAGCCAGATGGGCATCTCCACGGTTCTTGAGCTCGCGCAGGCAGATCCGCAGGCTCTCGCTGCGGCGGTCGGCCCTTCTACTGGTCCGTGGCTGGTTCGGCTCGCGCAGGGCCGGGACAGCTCGGCGGTGGTGAGCGCGCCATACATCGCCCGCTCACACAGCCGTGAGACGACGTTCCAGGAGGACCTGGAGGACTGGGAACGCGTGCAACGTGAGCTCGCAGTCCTCGTTGGGCGAGTGGCTGAGGATGTGGCTGAGGGGAAACGTCGCGCCGTGCGCGTCGTCGTGAAGGTGCGCTACGCGCCGTTCACCACCCGTACCCACGGCCGGGCACTGACAGAGCCCTCTTTGGACAAGGAGGTGATCGAGGTGGCTGCCTTGGCCGCGCTGGATGCCTTCACCTCACGAGGACCGGTGCGGTTGCTGGGTGTTCGAGTCGAGCTCGAGATCTGAGTCCCCGTTCCGCGCCCCGACACAGCTGCGCGCAGGGAAGTTGATGCCCTGCGCGCCGCCGGTGTTGGGTGGTCCGTGCCGGCGCACCGGCACGGACCAGATCGCTCTTTAGAAGAAGCCGAGCGGCTTGGTGCTGTAGCTGACCAAGAGGTTCTTGGTCTGGCTGTAGTGGTCCAGCATCATCGCGTGGTTCTCGCGGCCGACGCCGGAGATCTTGTAACCGCCGAAGGCTGCCCCGGCGGGGTAGGCGTGGTAGCAGTTGGTCCAGACCCGGCCGGCCTGGATCTTGCGGCCCATCTTGTAGGCCCGGTTCCCGTCGCGGGTCCAGACTCCGGCGCCCAGGCCGTAGAGGGTGTCGTTGGCGATCGCCAGCGCGTCCTCGTCGTCCTTGAAAGTGGTCACTGAGAGGACCGGTCCGAAGATCTCTTCCTGGAAGATGCGCATCTTGTTGTCGCCCTTGAGGACGGTGGGCTCGAAGAAGTACCCGCCGGCGAACTCCGGGTCAACAGTGGAGGGGTTGCCGCCGATGAGGAGCTCCGCGCCCTCGGCCTTGCCGATGGCCACGTAGGAGGCGATCTTGTCGATCTGCGACTTGGAGACCTGCGGCCCCATCATCGTGTCGGTGTCGAG
>JBDTOA010000085.1:0-8168 GCA_039933475.1 Dermatophilaceae bacterium | reverse complement strand
AGCTCAAGGAGCGCAAGCACCGCATCGAGGACGCCGTCCGCAACGCCAAGGCGGCAGTCGAAGAGGGCATCGTCGCCGGCGGTGGCGTGGCTCTGCTTCAGGCGACCGACGCGGCATTCGCCAAGCTCGACCTCGAGGGTGACGAGGCCACCGGAGCGAACATCGTTCGCGTCGCGGCCGAGGCACCGCTCAAGCAGATCGCCTTCAACGGTGGTCTCGAAGGTGGCGTTGTGGCCGAGAAGGTCCGCAACCTGCCGTCCGGCTGGGGCCTCGACGCCGAGAACGGCGAGTATGTCGACCTCATCGCCGCGGGCATCATCGATCCGGCCAAGGTCACGCGGTCGGCGCTGCAGAACGCCGCGTCTATAGCCGCGCTGTTCCTGACCACTGAGGCCGTCATTGCCGACAAGCCCGAAAAGGCTGCCCCGGCAGGTCCTGGTGGCGACGAGATGGGTGGCATGGGCTTCTGAGCCCACGCAGCTGAACCCACGAGTCTGAACCACTCAGCAAGGGCGGTTCCTCCCGAGAGGGGGGAGCCGCCCTTCGCTTTGCGCCCTGCCGCCCTTGTTGCGCCGAAACCACCGAATTGCCCGGCGGGAGAGTCGTATTCGGTGGTTTGGCCGCAACAAGGTGAGGCGAAACTCAGGGTCTTCTCGGGGTTGAACCCGGTGGTGCTGGTGGGTGTCGCGACCTAGGCTCGGACTCGGCCCAGAACTTCCTCTGCAGCCCACTGCCTTGAGCCCGGAGAAACCCATGAGCACGACATCCCGCATGAGCTCCACGATCATCACCGCGCCGCAGCCAGCCGCCAGAACCGTGGGGCTGTCAAAGGTCTACGGCGATGGGGAGACCCGGGTGGTCGCTCTGGACGATCTCAGCATCGATCTGGGCGCGGGCGAGTTTACTGCGATCATGGGGCCATCCGGGTCCGGCAAGTCGACGCTGATGCACTGCGCTGCCGCTCTGGACTCCGCCACATCCGGCCAGGTCTACCTCGGTGACGTCGAGCTGACGGGCCTGAAGGACAAGGCGTTGACCCTGCTTCGTCGCGACCGTATCGGGTTCATCTTCCAGTCGTACAACCTGATCCCGACATTGAGCGCGAAGGAGAACATCCTGTTACCGCTCGCCATCGCCGGTCGCAAACCCGACCAGGAATGGTTCGACATCGTCATCGACACCGTGGGCCTGCGTGACCGCCTCGACCACCGTCCAAACGAGCTCTCCGGAGGCCAGCAGCAACGGGTTGCCTGTGCCCGGGCCCTGGTCAGTCGACCTCACATCATCTTTGCCGACGAGCCGACCGGCAACCTCGACTCTGTCTCCGGCGAAGAGGTGCTGAAGTTCCTGCGGCGCTCCGTGGACGACTTCGGGCAGACCATCGTCATGGTGACCCACGACCCGGTTGCTGCCAGCCACACCGATCGGGTTGTGTTCCTCGAGGATGGCCGGATCGTGGACGAGCTGCGTCGCCCGACCGCGGATCTGGTGCTCGAGCGGATGAAGCGGCTCGATCCCCGGATCACCCGGACAAGGTCCTGAGCCGTGTTTCGTGCCAGCTGGAAGAGTCTGCTAGCCCGCAAGCTCCGGCTGATGATGAGCGCCTTCGCCATCGTCATCGGAGTTGCGTTCGTCGCCGGTTCCCTGGTTTTCACCGACACACTGGGCCGTGCCTTCACCAACATCATGGCGGGCAGCGTGGGCGACGTCGTCGTGCGCCCCGTTGGCGCAGTCAACGAGGACAACACGCAAAGCGCCAAGACCCTGCCTGCCTCGCTGGTAGCGGATCTGGCCAGCGTCGACGGTGCGGCAAGGGTTGACGGGAACGTGAGCTCGTCCGGAGTTTTCGTGATCGGCAAGAACGGCAAGGTGATCGGTGGTCAAGGGGCGCCCGGTATCGGAGTGAACTTCGGCACCGCCCCGGCCGGACATGGCCTAGACGGCCTGTCGATCAGCGAGGGCAGGGCCCCCGTCAAGGCCGGAGAGATCACGCTCGACCCGCAGACGGCCGAAAAGGGGGGATACAAGGTCGGCGACATGGTGCCACTCGTGACGTCAGGGACTCAGCCGTCGGTCAAGGCGACCATGGTGGGCGTCGTCAAGTTCGGTGGCGGAGGCATAGTCGGCGCCACCCTCACAACCTTCGACATCCGGACCGCGCAGCAGCTCTTCCAGGGTGGCAAAGACGTGTACAACGACATCTGGGTGACGGCTAGGAACGGGGTCAGCCAGTCAGAGCTTCGTGACCGCGTGCAGGCCGCGCTACCCCCCGGGGTCGAGGCGCTCACGGGTGACAAGGCCGCCGACGAAGCCGCCAGCCAGATCGACAAGGCGCTGTCGTTCATCAGCACCTTCTTGCTCGTCTTCGCGGGCGTCTCGCTCGTGGTCGGGAGCTTCCTGATCATCAACACCTTCTCGATCCTGGTCGCACAGCGCAGCCGCGAGCTTGCCCTGTTCCGCGCCCTGGGCGCCAGCCGGCGCCAGATCGCGCGTTCGGTGCTCTTCGAGGCGTTGGTCGTCGGGTTCGTCGGGTCCACAGTGGGCCTGTTGCTCGGCTTCGCCCTGGCCGTGGGCATCAAGGCGCTCTTTGCGCTGATCGGCCTCGACCTGTCCGGATCGCCACTGATCTTCGAGCCGCACACTGCGGTTGCGGCGTACCTGGTCGGTATGCTCGTGACCGCTTTCGCGGCATACCTTCCCGGTCGTCGCGCTGGTCGGATCGCCCCCGTCGAGGCGATGCGAGATGACGGCGCCATGGCGGAGTCCTCCATCCGGCGCAGAACCCTCATCGGCACGGCGATGACGGTGGCCGGTGCAGCGGCGATGGGCGTAGGGCTGTTCACCGACGTCCCCAACGCCATTGCCTACATCGGCGGGGGAATCCTCTTGGTCGTCATCGGCATCTCGCTGGCCAGTCCGGTGATCGGCCGACCTGTTATTGCCCTCGTTGGCGTCGTCTATCGACGGATGTTCGGGGCGGTGGGCCGACTGGCAGAGCAGAACGCCAGGCGCAACCCGCGCCGCACCGCTGCCACGGCGTCGGCGCTCATGGTCGGGCTCACCCTTGTCTCGATGATGGCGGTCTTCGGCCAGTCCGCAAAGGCGAGTGTCGACAAGACGATCAACAAGAGCTTCGCGGCGGACTACGTGGTGTCCAACGCGGTCGGGGTGCCCTTCTCGCCGGCGATCGTGGACCAGGTCCAGCGGGTGCCAGGGGTTGGCGCGGTAGCCCGGTTCCGTTATGCCGCAGCCAAGGTCGGCTCCGACTCGACCCAGATCGGCGGCATCGAGCCGGCTCCCTTCGCCCAGGCGATGAAGGTCACGATGGACAGTGGCAGCGTCAGCTCCCTGACGGGACGGACGGTGCTCGTCGAACGCAACCGGGCCAAGGCGCTGGGGCTCAAGGTCGGGGACAAGGTCACCATGTCCATCGCCGGCAATCGCGCCAGCTACCCGGTCGTCGGCATCTTCGAGGGGCTGCCGGGCATCTACTCGGAGTACCTCACGTCATTGGAGGCAATCTCCAGCGCCGGGGTAGTTCCTGCGGACAACTCGGCGTACGTCGTCCGCTCGCCTGGCGCAGACCCTGCGAAGGTTCGTGCCGGCATCGATGCCGTGATCGCCGACCTGCCGACGGTCACGCTCAAGGACCAGTCGCAGTACGCCGCCGAGCAACGAGCACCGATCGACCAGCTGCTCATGCTGATCTACGCACTACTCGGTCTGGCGGTGGTGATCGCGGTCCTCGGGATCGTGAACACGCTGGCACTGTCGGTCATCGAACGCACCCGCGAGGTGGGCCTGCTCAGGGCGGTGGGTCTGAGCCGGCGACAGCTGCGCACCATGGTGCGACTGGAGTCGATGGTCATCTCCGTTCTGGGCGCGGTCCTCGGGGTGGGCCTGGGCGTGGTGTTCGGCATCGCGTTGCAGCGCTCACAGGCGGACTCGGGCATCGAGGTGCTGTCGGTCCCCGGTGTCCAGCTCGTGATCTTCGTGGTGCTGGCGGCGCTGATCGGCATCCTCGCTGCTGTCTGGCCGGCGCGCAGGGCGGCGAGGCTGGACGTGTTGCGGGCCGTCACCACAGAGTGAGGACGCGCAGTATTGCCCCGACCGGCTCTTGTTGCGCCGAAACCACCGAATCGGGCCGGGGGAGAGTCAGATTCGGTGGTTTCGGCGCAACAAGAGGAGGTATTAGGGTCGACAGGCAGGCTCGGAGGCGCCGATGACGATCTGGATCGACCCACCGCGCTGGCCCGCGCACGGTCGCCTGTGGTCGCACCTGATCAGCGACGCCTCCTCTGACGAGCTGCGCACCTTTGCGGCGCGGGCCGGCATACCGGCCCGAGGGTTCGAGGGTGATCACTTCGACGTGCCGGAAGAGCTGTATGCCGCACTGGTCGCCGCCGGCGCGCGACCTACTGAGGGTAAGGCGCTAGCTCGAATCCTGCGTGACAGCGGGTTACGGTTCCAGAAGCGAAAGGGCGAACGGCCTCTCGCCGCGTATCGAGACGTGTTGGCAAACGAGGATGCCGGGCATAGCCTTCACGTGGTCGCCTCGCCCCTGATGACCCCTGACGAGTTCACAACAGCCGCAGCGGTTTTCGTCACCGACGCCGCTGGGTCAGTGTTACTCGTTCGCACCGTCTCCCGGGATGCGTGGGGAGCGCCGGCGGGGGGCCGCGAGCCGGGCGAGACCGTGCTGGAGTGTGCCATTCGCGAGACCTGGGAGGAGTCCGGACTGCGCATCGACCTGGCGCTGCTGACCCCCTGCGGCTACGAGCGCGTGACCTTCGATGAGGGCCCCACCGGTCGATGGCCAAACCGTCGCAACTACGTGGCCTGTTTCGACGCCGTGCTCGAGGAGGTGGCTCCGCCGGTGGCACCGCAGGGCCCGGACGTGGACGCCGCCGAATGGGTGCACTGGGCAGAGGTCGAGCGACGATGTGGTGGTGAGTTCTGGTGGCCTTTGCTGGCGCTTACGCACGCAGGCGGGCCAGCTCGCGGCCGACGTTGATCCTGGCCGGCATCTCCCAAAGGTCCGTTGCGTGTGACGTCCGATAGACCGTGTCGCGGTGCAGCAGACCTTCGAGGAGGGTCGCACGACCTTGCCGGAATGCGGCGTCGGGCACGGCGGCGTACTCCTGCCGAACCTGCTGGCAGTACTCATCGAAGCGCTCCACGGGGGCGGAGAGGATCCACAGGTCGGCGTCCTGGAAGGCTGCCTCGAGGGGCGCCTCATGGTGAGCATCGTGATCCACGGTGACCCGGATCATCGCCTCTATGGCGTCAATGTCTTTGTCCCCGAGCCCCACCTGTTGCAGGTGGTCGCGGGCGAGGGCGGCGCTGTCGGCTTCGTTGGAACCGTGGGCCGCACCCGGGCGGTAGACGGCGTCATGGAACCATGCCGCCAGCCGCGCCACGGAGCTCTGGCGGTCATCGATCTCTCCGACCTTCTCCAGCTCTTCCAGGGCCCAGAACACCTCCACGAGGTGTCGGGTCGTGTGGTAGCAGCGGGCCGGCTCCCTCCATCGCGTCAACAGGTCGGAGCATGAGAGCTCAACGGCGTAGCCGTAGGCCTGTGGTGCGACTGAATGCACGTCAAGGCTCCACCAGGTAGCGAGCGCGGGCATGGTCAGCATTGTGTCAGCCCGTCCGTTCAGCACCTTCGCCGGCGGCGCTCAGCTCGGCGGGCAGGTCGGCCGAGTGGATGACAAGGAGCTCGGTGACAGCGCGGGTCAAGACGACGTAGAGCCGTCGCAGGCCGGTGCGCCGGTCGGGTTCTGCCGCAGAGATGGCGAATGGCTCGACGACGATGACTCGGTCGAACTCCAACCCCTTGGCCACGGTGGAAGGAACGACATCGACCCGATGGTCCACGTCCCCGTGGTCTGCGCCCAGTACTCCGTGATCAACTCCCTTCAGTGACAGGGCTTTCGAGATTGACTGCACCAGAGCGTCCGGGGCGATGACACCAACCGACCCGGGCTCGCGTGCGTAGTCGACTACGGAAGTCGCCACGCGTTCATACAGCGAGGCCACGTCCACACGCACAATCTCGAGACGTCCGGGGTTGTCGCGCACCGACACGGGTGGGTCAAGGCCGGGTGCCATCGACGGCAGCAGGCGAGCGGCGAAGTCGATGACACTTGCAGGGACACGGAACCCGCGTACGAGGATCTCGACGATGGCTGCTGGCTTGCCGAGGTGCCTCAGGGAGCTCTCCCAGGAGTCGGTTGCCCATGGCGTCGTGCCCTGGGCCAGATCTCCGAGAACTGTCGCCGACCCGGTCGAGCATCGTCGTCCCACGGCGCGCAGCTGCATGGGCGAAAGGTCCTGCGCCTCGTCGAGGATGACGTGTCCCAGGCTGGGAGTGCGTTGGAGGTGGTCGCCGATCTCGTCAAGGAGAACGGCATCGGCCAGCGACCATCGCGCTGACCCTCGGGCAACAGGAGGCTTGACCCACAACAGCGTTGAGCGTTCTTGCTCGGTCAGGACATGGGCGCTGTGACTCTTCAGAGCCGTGGCGTCCGAGAGCAGGCTGAACAGCACCGCCCTCGGGTCCAGCGCGGGCCAGACCGTTCCGGCGTACCTCCTGACGGCAGTGGATCGAGCCACTGCATCCTGTACCCGGTCGTCGGGTGAGTCGCCGGCCTGTTCCATCTGCAACAGGATCGCGTGGGCTAGCCGGTGAGGCAGCATCTGCCGGGCAGCGTCGTACCTCACTCCGCGGGTCCTGAGCTCCTGCACGATCTCGCGGACGTCGGATACCGGTATGCGCCACTTGTGTGCCCCGCGGGGCAGCACGCATGGATCCGTGGGGGTGCGCACATTCGCCCAAACCGCGGTGCGCATCACCTCCGCCAGACGCGAGTCTCCTTTGAGAACAGCGGTGTCGACGCTGTCCTTGCCGCGCACCGGGACGGAAGCGAGCAGCTCGTCAATGGTGCAGTGGCGGACCTCGACCTCGCCCAGGGCTGGCAGGACTGCGCCGATGTGGTCGAGGAATGCTCGGTTTGGACCAATGACCAGGACGCCGCTGCGGGCCAGCCGTTCACGAAAGGCATAGAGCAGCCACGCCGCCCTGTGCAGGCCGACCGCTGTCTTGCCGGTGCCAGGAGCGCCCTGGACGCAGACCGTCGTGGCGACGTCGGCCCTCACGATGACGTCCTGTTCGGGTTGGATCGTTGCCACGATGTCGCGCATTGGCCCCACCCTGGGCCGCTCGATCTCACTGGCCAGAATCTGGCTACGGAACGCGGATCCGCCCGGGGCCGAGTCAAGATCGCCTACGTCGAGCCGCTCGTCCTCGAAGGCCGTGAGCTGACCGCGGTCGATCCCGAAGCGTCGACGCAGGGTTACACCCATCGGCTCGGTCGGGGACGCGCGATAGAACGCAGTGGATACGTCGGCCCGCCAGTCGATCACGACGGGATCACCGTGTGAGTCGGCAACATGGCGTCGCCCGATGTACCAGCGCTCCACAGCCTGGTCCCCGCCGGGATGCTGGTCGATCCGGCCGAAGAACAAGCTGGTGCTCGGGTCGTCGATCAGGGACTGCGCGCGGCGGTAAAGGGTTGCCGCCAAGAACTCGCTCGAGACCCGGTCGCCGCCATGCGCTTCCAACGACAGCGTCCGCTCGCGCATCCGGATGAGCTCTGTGCGGGCGTGGGCCAGGTAGTCACGCTCGTGTGCCAGCTCGGGGGCGACAGACATAACGGGAGATGCCTTCCGCGGGCAGGTGCAGGGGTGAACCGTGCAGCCTAGCCCGCGGAAGGCAGTGCCGGTAGCTCGCTCCGCGGAAGTAACGCCGGGTGCTACTGGTTTGTGGCTGGCTTGCTGGTGAGGGTGGCGCTGAGCTCCTTGGTCTGACCGTCGCGCACGATCTTGATGATGACCTTGTCACCCACCGTGCGCTCGCGAACCTGGGCCACGAGGGAGAGGGATCCGTCGATCGCTTTTCCGTCGACCGCGATGATCGCATCGCCGGCTTGCAGGCCCGACAGGTCTGCAGGAGTCCCGCCGACGACATTGACGACCACAGCCGCAGCGCGCTTCGCGGACCCGTCGGCCACCACATCGTCCTTGGAGCTGACTCCAAGGTAGGCGTGCTTGGCGGTGCCGGTCGAGATCAGCTGATCGGCGATCGACTGTGCCTGGTCGACCGGGAT
>JBDTOA010000084.1:0-8237 GCA_039933475.1 Dermatophilaceae bacterium | reverse complement strand
GGTGGCCTTCAACAAGCTGGGCGTGTTCGCCCTGGTCGAGATGGTGCTGTTCATCCTCACGGTGTTCGTCGCCTACGCCTATGTGTGGCGTCGCGGCGGGCTCGAGTGGGACTGAGTAGGGACTGAGAAATGGGTATTGAAGAGAAGCTTCCAGCCGGGTATCTGCTCACCACGGTCGAAAGCGTCGTGGGTTACTGCCGGGTTCACTCGGTCTGGCCGGCGACGTTCGGTCTGGCCTGTTGTGCCTTCGAGATGTTGGCCACCGGCTCGCCTGACTATGACATTGCCCGCTTCGGCATGGAGTACTTCCAGCCCTCGCCGCGGCAGGCCGACCTGATGATCGTGGCCGGTCGCGTCAGCCAGAAGATGGCCCCCGCGCTCCGCCAGGTCTACGACCAGATGTCCGAGCCCAAGTGGGTGATCGCGATGGGCGTCTGTGCCAGCTCCGGCGGCATGTTCAACAACTACGCCATCGTGCAGGGGGTCGACCACGTCGTCCCGGTCGACATCTACCTGCCTGGCTGCCCGCCACGGCCCGAGATGCTGCTCAACGCGATCATCATGTTGCACGAGCAGATCGCGAAGACCCCGATGGGCGTCAACCGGGTCGCCGCAGTCAAGGCGGCCGAGGCTGCAGCTCTGGCCGCGACGCCCACGCACCAGATGAAGGGTCTGCTCGCATGACGTCGACCGATGAGACGGCATCAAGAAGCATGACGGAAGCAGAGAAGGAGAACCTCCCGGCCCCCCTGGGCACGACTCCGGAGCCCGTGGTGATGGGATCGCGACAGGGCATGTTCGGTGCCACCGACGGTGGCGACACCAGCGGGTATGGCGGTCTGGTGGCTCACGTGCTCTTCCCGGGTGCCGCTGTCCGCCCCTATGGCGGGTACTACGACGAGGTCGCCGACCAGCTGGAACGCGTGCTCGACGACGGGGGCGGCGCGCCATACGCGCAGGCCATCGAACGGGTAGTGGTCGATCGCGGCGAGATGACCATCTTCGTCGCCCGAGAGCACCTCGTGGCGGTCGCTCGCGCCCTTCGTGACGACCCCTCGCTGCGCTTCGACATGTGCCTCGGCGTCTCCGGGGTTCACTACCCGCAGGAGGTCGGCCGGGAGTTGCATGCTGCCTACAACCTGCTCTCGATCACCAACGGTGGCAGGCGAATTCGTCTCGAGGTCACCTGTCCCGACGACGATCCGCACATCCCCTCGATCGTCGCCGTCTACCCCGCCAATGACTGGCACGAACGCGAGACCTGGGACATGTTCGGCATCGAGTTCGACGGGCACCCGGCGCTGACCCGGATCCTGATGCCCGACGACTGGCCCGGTCACCCGCAGCGGAAGGACTATCCCCTCGGTGGCATCCCTGTGGAGTACAAGGGCGCCACCGTCCCGCCGCCGGACCAGCGCAGGAAGTACACCTGATGACAGAACAGACCCGTGAAGTCCATGCCACTCCCGCCGCCGGCTCAGAGGATGCCGAGGGTGCGAACGTCTACGAGACTGTGGGCGGTGACTGGGATGCCATCGCCGATGAGGCAACCTCCCTTCACGAGGAGCGAATCGTCGTCAACATGGGCCCACAGCACCCATCGACACACGGGGTCCTGCGCCTCATCCTCGAGCTCGACGGCGAGACCGTCACCGAGATCCGGGCCAGCATCGGCTACCTGCACACCGGTATCGAGAAGAACATGGAGTTCCGCACCTGGACCCAGGGCGTGACGTTCTGCACACGCATGGACTACGTCGCGCCGCTGTTCAACGAGACGGCCTACTGCCTGGCCGTCGAGAAGCTTCTCGGCATCACCGACCAGGTCCCCGAGCGGGCCAGCATCATCCGCGTGCTCATGATGGAGCTCAACCGGGTCGCCTCCCACCTCGTGGCCGTGGGTAGCTTGGGTCTGGATATCGGTTCGACGACAGCCCTCCAGATCGCCATGAAGGAACGCGAGCGCATCATGACGATCTTTGAGATGATCACCGGACTGCGCATGAACCACGCCTACGTCCGCCCTGGCGGCGTGGCCCAGGACGTGCCTCCCGGCGCCCTCGACAAGATCCGTAACACCATCCCTCTGCTGCGTCGCGGTATCGGCGAGATCGAGCGACTCTTCAACGCGAACCCGATCGTCAGGGGGCGGCTGGTGGACATCGCCTACCTCGACCTCACCGGCTGCATGGCTCTCGGGCTCACCGGGCCTATGTTGCGGTCGACCGGGCTGCCACACGACCTGCGCAAGTCCGAACCGTACTGCGGTTACGAGAGCTACGAGTTCAACGTGCCGGTGCGTGACTCGTGCGACGCCTACGGCCGGATGCGGATCCGCATGGACGAGGCCTACGAGTCGCTCAAGATCGTGGAACAGGCCGCCGACCGGCTGCAGAACACCCCCGGCCCAGTCATGGTCGAGGACAAGCGCATCGCATGGCCGGCTCAGCTGGCCATCGGCAGCGACGGGATGGGCAACAGCCTGGACCACATCCGCGAGATCATGGGCACCTCGATGGAGTCCCTGATCCACCACTTCAAGCTGGTGACCGAGGGCTTCCGTGTTCCGCCCGGCCAGGTCTACGTCTCCGTGGAGTCGCCCAAGGGCGAGCTCGGGGTGCACCTGGTCTCCGACGGCGGCACCAAGCCCTACCGGGCGCACTTCCGTGAGCCGTCGTTCAACAACCTTCAGGCCGTCGCCGCGGTCTGCGAAGGCGGTCAGCTAGGCGATGTCGTCATGGCTGTCGCCTCGATCGACCCTGTCCTCGGAGGGGTGGACCGCTGATGAACACCGACGACAAACCCAACTACGGCGTGGTGCCCTCGCTGGACATGTTGGCCTACCCGGAGGATGTCCTGGCGACGCTGCGGCTCGATGCGGAGCAGATCATTGCCCGCTACCCGCAGAAGCGCTCGGCTCTTCTGCCACTCCTTCACCTGGTGCAGTCGGTCGACTCCTATGTCTCTCCCCGGGGCATTGAGCTGTGCGCCGACCTCCTGGACCTGACCGGCGCCGAGGTGAGTGGCGTGGCGACCTTCTACTCGCAGTACAAGCGGCACCCCAACGGCAAGTACACCGTCGGGGTCTGCACCAACACGCTGTGCGCGATCATGGGCGGCGACCAGATCTGGGACTCGGTCAGCGACCACCTGGGTATCGGCAACGACGAGACCACAGCTGACGGCATGGTGACCCTCGAGCGGATCGAGTGCAACGCAGCCTGCGACTACGCGCCCGTGGTGATGGCGAACTGGGAGTTCTTCGACAACCAGACTCCCGCCTCGACCAACGCGCTGGTGGATGACCTGCGCTCCGGCGCCCAGGTGACCCCGACCCGCGGTCCGTCCAAGGTCTGCAGCTTCAAGGAGGTCTCGCGGGTCCTCGCCGGGTTCGACGACGGCCTGGCCGACGAGGGCGTTGGGGCAGGTCCGGCATCGCTGGAGGGCCTCCGAGCAGCTAAGGCTCAGAAGTCCCAGAAGGCCCAGAAGACGGAGGCGTCGAAATGAGCACACCTCTGACCCCGATCATGACCGAGTTCTGGGATGACCCCCAGTCCTGGACGATGGCGACGTACGAGAAGCACGACGGCTACCAAGCCCTCAAGAAGTCCCTGACGATCCCGCGGGCCGACCTGGTGCAGATGGCCAAGGACTCGGGTCTGCGCGGCCGCGGTGGTGCCGGGTTCCCGACAGGCATGAAGTGGGGCTTCCTGCCCGCTCCTGATGGCGGGCCCCGTTACCTCGTGGTCAACGCCGACGAGTCGGAGCCGGGCACGTGCAAGGACGTGCCGTTGATGATGGCGACCCCGCAGCTGCTGATCGAGGGGATGGTCATCACGTCCTTCGCCATCGGCTCCAACCATGCCTTCATCTACCTGCGCGGCGAGGTTGTCCACGTCTATCGGCGACTGCTTCGCGCAGTCGAAGAGGCTTATGCCGCAGGCTATCTGGGCAAGAACATCCTCGGCAGCGGCTTCGACCTGGACATAACTGTGCACGCCGGCGCGGGCGCCTACATCTGTGGTGAGGAGACCGCCCTGCTCGACTCGCTGGAGGGCCGCCGTGGCCAACCGCGGCTCAAGCCGCCGTTCCCGGCAGTCGCAGGTCTGTATGCCCGGCCGACAGTGGTCAACAACGTCGAGTCCATTGCCTCCATCCCGTCGATCCTGATGCGCGGGGCTGAGTGGTTCGCCGACATGGGCACCGAGAGGTCGAACGGCTTCGGCATCTTCAGCCTCTCCGGCCACGTGACCCGTCCCGGGCAGTACGAGGCACCCCTGGGCATCACCTTGCGCGAGCTGCTGGCTGTGGCTGGCGGCATGCGCGGCGGGAAGAAGCTGAAGTTCTGGACCCCCGGGGGCTCGTCCACCCAGATGTTCACCGATGCCCACCTCGACGTGCCGCTGGACTTCGAGTCCGTCGCCGCGGCCGGGTCGATGCTCGGAACCCGTGCCCTGCAGATCTTCGACGAGACCGTCTCCGTGGTGCGGGCTGTCTCCCGCTGGACCGACTTCTACGCGCACGAGTCCTGCGGCAAGTGCACGCCCTGTCGCGAAGGCACCTACTGGCTCAAGCAGATCATGGAGCGGCTCGAGCACGGCAAGGGCTCGCAGGACGACATCGACAAGCTCCTGGACATCTGCAGCAACATCTTCGGGCGCTCGTTCTGCCCGCTGGCGGACGGTGCGGTCAGCCCGATCACCTCCGCGGTGCAGTACTTCCGTGAGGAGTTCGAGGCCGGCATGCACACGCCTGCCGCGGAGCTCTTCCCCCCAGGAGCCTCCACGCTGTTCGCGAAGGAGAACGTACCGGCATGACAGTGACCACGTCCCCCGCTGCCGGGGGCAACTCTGTGAGCTCCGGCGACGACGCACAGATCCCCGTAGGTCCCGAGCTCGTCCACGTGACCATCGACGAGGTGTCGGTCGGTGTCCCCAAAGGCACGCTGGTGATCCGGGCCGCCGAGCAGATCGGCGTGCAGATCCCGCGCTTCTGCGACCACCCGCTGCTCGAGCCCGTGGGCGCCTGTCGACAGTGCATGGTGGAGATCGCGACCCCGGGCCCCGACGGCTCGCTGCGTCCCATGCCCAAGCCGATGGCCTCGTGCACGACCACGGTCAGCGAGGGCATGGCCATCAAGACGCAGTACACCTCGCCGATGGCCGACAAGGCGCAGAGCGGGTTGATGGAGTTCCTGCTGATCAACCACCCGCTGGACTGCCCGGTCTGTGACAAGGGTGGCGAGTGCCCCCTGCAGAACCAGGCCATGTCCAGCGGCCGGCCGACAAGCCGCTTCGAGGACGTCAAGCGCACCTACCCCAAGCCGGTGAAGATCTCCCCCCAGGTGCTGCTCGACCGCGAACGTTGCGTCCTGTGCGCCCGGTGCACCCGCTTCGCCGACCAGATCGCAGGTGACCCGTTCATCGCCCTCGTCGAGCGCGGCGCCCAGCAGCAGATCGGCATCTTCCAGCAGAAGGGCTTCGACTCCTACTTCTCTGGCAACACCATTCAGATCTGCCCGGTGGGCGCCCTGACCGGCGCGGCGTACCGCTTTCGCTCACGCCCATTCGACCTCGTCTCCACTCCCAGCATCTGCGAGCACTGCGCGAGCGGCTGCGCGACGCGTACCGACCACCGCCGAGGCACCATCCTGCGGCGGATGGCCGGGAACGACCCCGCTGTCAACGAGGAGTGGAACTGTGACAAGGGCCGTTGGGCCTTTACCTACGCCACCGGCACCGACCGGATCACTGAGCCCCTCGTACGCGACGAGGACGGCAACCTGCAGGTCGCATCCTGGCCAGAGGCTCTCGACGCCGCGGCACGCGGTCTGCTCGCCGCCCGCGACGCCAAGGGCGTCGGCGTGCTCGTGGGCGGACGGGTGTCCGCTGAGGATGCCTACGCCTACAGCAAGTTCGCCCGAATCGCGTTGCAGACCAACGACATCGACTTCCGCGCTCGCCCGCACTCGGTCGAGGAAGCGGAGTTCCTGGCCAGCCACGTCGTGGCCACCGGCCCGTCCGGTGATGCTCAAGACGGGTCTGTGACGTACGCCGAGATCGAGACAGCACCGGCCGTGCTTCTCGTGGGCTTCGAGCCCGAGGACGAGTCACCGATCGTGTTCCTGCGGCTGCGCAAGGCGGTTCGGCGGCACAGGACCGCAGTATTCGCGGTCGCGCCCCTGATGTCCCGCGGGCTGGAAAAGCTGGGCGGCGTGGTCCTGAGCGCAGCACCGGGCACCGAGGCAGAGGTCCTGCAGGCGTTGGCCCACGGCACCAGCGGGCTCGGCGAGCCGGCTAGCTCGCTCTCATCGGCGATCGCCGATGCGTCCAGCCTTCTGCGAGCTGGCGGTGCCGTCATCCTTGTTGGAGAAAGGCTGGCCAGCGTGCCGGGCGGTCTGTCCGCTGCGGCGGCGCTGGCGGCGTCCACCGGCGCCAGGCTGGCGTGGATTCCGCGTCGCGCAGGAGAGCGCGGCGCGCTCGAGAGCGGCGCGCTGCCCAACCTTCTTCCCGGAGGTCGGCCCGTTACCGAGTCCAGGGCCCGGGCCGAGGTCGGCGAGGTCTGGAACGTCGTCGGGCTCCCCTCCAGGATCGGCCGTGACACCTCAGCCATGGTTGCCGCTGCTGGCTCCGGCCGGCTCGGGGGTCTGCTGGTCGGCGGTGTCGACCCAGCCGATCTGGTTGGTTCCGCTGACCTGGTCGACGCGCTGACCCGGTCCTTCGTGGTGTCCCTTGAGATCCGTCAGAGTGCGGTCACCGACCTCGCCGACGTGGTTCTGCCCGTGGCACCGCAGCAGGAGAAGGCCGGCACCTTCGTCAACTGGGAGGGTCGGGTCCGGCGCTTCGAGTCGGCGCTGACGTCCAACGCGATGAGCGACCACAGGGTTCTCGACCTGCTGGCCGGCGAGATGGGCGAAGCTCTCGGAGTTCGCACGCTGGAGGCCGCTCGCGCGGACATGCGGGCGCTCGGCCCCTGGACCGGCTACCGTGCTGCTGCCCCGGAGGTCGAGCCGGTCGAGGTTCCATCTCTGGACTCTGGACAAGCTGTGCTCGCCACGTGGCACCACCTGCTGGACTCCGGACGGATGCAGGATGGCGAGCCGTTCCTGGCCGCCAGCGCCCCCCAGGCACGGGCCCTGATATCGGCTGCCACCGCGGCTGCCGCAGGAGTGGTCGAGGGTGAGACGGTGAGCGTTACGGTCGGCGCGGGAGCCATCACGGTCCCTGTCGCCATCAGGGACATGGCCGATCACGTCATCTGGCTACCAACCAACTCCCCAGGGTCCGCGGTGAGGCAGACGCTTGGCGTCGATGCTGGCGCCGTGGTCTCACTGACCAAGGGCGGTGTCGAATGAGCCTCATCGCCTCCCTTGCCGCAGGCGTGCATACCGGCGTTGACACGATGGCGCCGGCACTTGTCTCCATCGACAACCCGGTGGCGGACTTCAGCGATACGCCGTGGTGGCTCTCGCTGATCAAGGCGTTGCTCCTCTTTGTCATCATGGTGGTGAGCGTCCTGCTCGTCACCTGGTTCGAGCGTCGCGTCATCGGTCGCATGCAGCAGCGTCCCGGACCCAACCGCGTGGGTCCGTTCGGCATTCTGCAGACGCTCGCGGATGGGGTGAAGCTGGCGCTCACGGAGGATCTGACGCCCAAGAACGCCGACAAGGTCGTGTTCTTTCTCGCGCCGATCATCACCGGTGCCACGGCGTTCGTCTCCTTCGCGATCATTCCGATGGGGGCCATGGTCACCATGTTCGGTCACCGGACGCCGTTGCAGCTGGCTGACACACCCGTGGCCGTCCTGCTGGTGCTTGCCGTTGCCGGGGTCGGGGTCTACGGCATCGTCCTGGGCGGCTGGGCCTCCGGTTCCACCTACCCGCTCCTGGGAGCACTGCGGTCCGCGGCCCAGGTCATCTCCTACGAGATCGCCATGGGCTTGTCGCTTGTCGCCGTCTTCATGTACAGCGGCTCGATGTCGACCTCACAGATCGTCGCCTCGCAGAAGAGCCTGTGGTTCATCCTCCCGGCGTTCTTCTCCTTCGTGGTCTATGTCGTGACCATGGTCGGTGAGACCAGCCGGCTGCCCTTTGACCTCGCCGAGGGCGAGGGTGAGCTCGGCGGTGGCTTCCACACGGAATACAGCTCGCTGAAGTGGGCGATGTTCTTCCTGGGTGAGTACCTCAACATGTTCACCGTCTCCGCGCTGGCGACCACCATGTTCCTTGGTGGCTGGCA
>JBDTOA010000083.1:0-8454 GCA_039933475.1 Dermatophilaceae bacterium | reverse complement strand
GCCCGCACGACGGCCCGGGCCAAGACGGCAGCCAGGACCTGACCGGGCCCGTCCCCGGAGGGAGCTCTCACACCATGCGCGCACGAAGCGCAGCACTGTTCGTTGGCGTGGTCCTTTCACTGTCGGCATGCTCGGTGAGCCTTGTCTCGTCGGTAACACCTCCGCCAACCAGCAAGGAGCCAGCGGGCGGCACGCTGCACATGCTGCGACTGGGCCCGGTGGAGTCCTGGGACCCGCAGCGGCTGTCCGTCACCGCTGACATGGCGTTCGCGGGCCGGGTCTTCGAGCGCACGCTGACCGCGTGGGCTCCGGCGACCCAAGGGGACGCGATGCCAAGTCTGGTGGCCGACCTGGCTACCGACACCGGGGAAGTGAGCAACGGCGGAAAGCAGTGGCGTTTCACCCTGCGCAGTGATGCGACCTGGCAGGACGGCCGGTCGGTCACCTGTGCCGACGTGAAGTACGGCGTCTCACGCACCTTCGCAACGAGCCAGATCACGGGAGGCCCCACCTACGCCCTGGCACTGCTGGACGTGCCTCGTCACGCTGACGGTTCCAGCACCTACGCCGGCCCGTACGCCAAAACGGGGCAGGCCGCCTTCAACAAGGCGGTCGCCTGCTCAGGCCGGACGATCACCTTCAAGCTCGCGGCTCCGATGCAGGACTTCAGCCAGGTGCTGGCAATGCCGGCCTTCGGCCCGGTTCGCGCCGACAAGGACCTCGGCGCGGTGTCGAGCACCGACATCTTCTCCAACGGCCCGTACATGCTTCGTGAGCCCTGGGTCGCAAGCCGGGGCGGGACGTTCGTCCGCAACCCGTACTGGGACTCTGCCTCCGACCCGGTGCGCAGTGCGCATCCCGGGGCGATCGACTTCCAGGAGGGGGTTCCGGTCGAGACGGCCATCAGCCGGATCATGACGACCGCGGGGCTGGACTCCTTTGCCGTTACAGCGGACTCGGCCCCTCCAGCGCTGCAGAACAACATCATGATGACCCCGGCGATCAAGGCCCGGTCGACCAACCCACGCGCGCCGTTCGTCGACTACCTCTTGCCCAACTTCAGCCGGCCGACGATGGCCAACGTCTCGGTCCGCCAGGCCCTCGCTGTCGCCACCAACCGCGAGGCCTACGTCACCGCCCTCGGAGGGGACACGGCGGCTGAGCTGACGTACGCCGTCATCAACAGGTCCTTGCCGGCACACCAGGACTCCAACGCCCTGAACGTCCCACCGCGCGGGGACGCTGTCCGGGCCCGCGCCCTGTTGCAGGCGTCAGGGCTACCGCTGCCGGTGAGGATCACCGTGGCCTACCGCAGCGGCGCCATCGCAGACAAGGCGATGGCCGCCCTTCAGCAGGGATGGCAGGACGGCGGCTTCCTGGTCACCCTGGAGGGTCTGGAGAAGGACTATCTCGCCAAGATCGCCGAGGTTGCGAACAGCCGCAGGTACGACGTGATGTGGGCCGTGGGGTCCGCGGTGTGGCCATCGGGTTCAAGCGTGATCCCCTCGCTGTTCGACAGCAGGGTGAACCTGACGGCGGGCTTCTCGGGTCAGGACTACGGCCGATTCACCAACGCCTCGATCAACGCCAGGATCGATGCGGCGGCACTGATCCCGAACGCGTCCGACCGTGAGAAGGCATGGGGAGAGCTTGACCGCGATCTTTGCGCCCAGGTCGCCGTGATTGCCCTCACCAACCAGCGGTCCGTGTTCGTCCATGGGGCTGGCGTCAAGGGGTATGTCGACAACCAGGCACTGGGCGGCACTGTCGACCTGGCCACGGTGGCGGTCCGGTGACTGGTGTCCTCCGATCCGGGAGCGCGACGCGACGAGCCCGACTTCTGTTCGTCCATGCCCATCCCGACGACGAGACGTTGTCGACGGGACTGACGATGGCTGCCTATGCGGCCCGAGGCCACGACGTCCACGTCCTCACCTGCACCCTTGGCGAGGAGGGCGAGGTCATCCCGCCGGCCCTCGCCCATCTTGTGGCCAACCGGGATGACGCCCTCGGGCCATGGCGGCGTCAGGAGCTCCGGGCGGCAATGTCGGTGCTGGGGGTCGCGCACTCGGTGCTGGGCGAGGACGCTGAGCGGGGAGTGGCTTCGCGCTATCGCGACTCGGGCATGGCGGGGACGCCGAGCGCTGAGCATCCGGACGCCTTCGCCCGGGCCGACCCGCTCGAAGCCGCTGCGTTGGTGGCGGCCCACATCAGGGACCTGCGACCCGACGTCGTCGTGACCTACGACGAACATGGTGGCTACGGACACCCAGACCACATCCAGGCGCATCGAACGACGATGGCTGCGCTGGCCACACTGGCTGAAGCCGCCAGCGACTTTTCACTGCCCGTTGTCTACTGCATCCTCACTCCTTTGAGCTGGGCGAGGCAGGACCGTTTGTGGCTACGTGACAATGTTGTCGTGGAGGACGAGGTGACGTCGACCCGGCCGAGGTGTGTGGTCCTTGACGGTGACGCGCCATATCCACCGTCGGTCGTCAGTGACGAGACCGTCACCTACGTCGTGGAGGATCATGCCTTGGTCGACATCCAGAGTCGCGCGCTGGACCAACACGCAACCCAGGTCAGCGTTTACGACGGCTACTACACGCTGTCCAACCACCTCGCGGTGCGACTCTCGGGTCGTGAGGGGTTCGCGCGGTTCGACCCCGTCCGTGGCGTTCTGGTGCCATCGGCGCCGGGTGCGCCACGGCATACCGACCTGCTGACACCGTGCCCGGGGCGCGGATGAGCCAGACCGCTGCTGACATAGACCTCTTTCGGAGGGCCATGGGGCGCTTCGCCACCGGTGTGACGGTGCTCACCACCCGCATCGGCGACCACGACCACGCGATGACGGCCAGCGCCCTCACCTCGGTGTCGCTCGAACCGTTGCTGGTGCTCGTCTGCGTCGAACGAGAGGCGCGTTTCCACGACGCCGTGGTGGAGGCGGGGGTCTGGGGCGTCAGCGTGCTGTCGTCGCAGGACCGCCCCGCCGCTGACTGGCTTGCCACCCGTGGCCGACCGCTCCATGGCCAGCTTGACCGCATCGCCCACCACTTCGGCACAGAGACCGGGGTGGCACTTCTGGACGGCGCCCTCTCGAGCTTCGAATGCCGCACCGTGGCTGTGCATCCAGGTGGCGACCACAGCATCGTTGTCGGAGAGGTCGTCTCAGTGACCAGCGCGACCCATCCTGGCGACGCCCTGCTCTACTACCGGGGAAGGTATGTGAACCTGCAATGAGGACGAAGGGAACCCCCGGTGGAGCGGTTGCGTGCTGATCGGCTGTTCCTGCGGCTGCTTCTTCCCGTAGTTGTGCTCGGCGGGACCTACGCCGGGCTGGCAGCCATCGTCACTCGCCACGTGCCGGCCAACACCACCATCGACGGCATCGCCATCGGTGGGATGTCGCCCACCGGAGCCACGGCCACTCTGCGCCGGGCCCTGGCCTCCAGGGCATCACCACCCGTCCGACTGCAAGCGCCTTCAGCCACGGTCGACATGGACCCCCGCACCGCAGGTCTCGAGCTCGACCCTGAGGCCACGTTGTCGGATCTGAGCGGGTTCACGCTGAACCCGGCGAAGCTATGGTTGCACCTGCTGGGCGGACACGAGGAAGGCCTCAGGACCCGCATAGACCGTGCCAAGCTCGCCGCCGCCGTAGCGGCGGCTGCCCGGGTCATCGACGCTCCTGTAAAAGAGGGCTCGATCACGTTCACTGGGGGCAGGGCGACCCTTGTCCTGTCGGAGCCGGGACGGGCGGTCAAGGTCCCGGAGACCACCGATGCGGTCGCCTCGGTGTGGCCGCGACAGCGAGTTGTCCCCGCGGTCATGAAGATCGTGCCCCCCAAGCTGTCGGTGGACGAGATCAACCGTGCAGCAGAGGAGTTCGCGGTCCCGGCGATGTCCAACCCTGTCAAGGTCGCGGCAGGCGGCACGACGTTCGTCCTCCAGCCGGCGCAGTACGCCCCAGCGCTGGCTCTGGCCCCGGACGGCGCGGGCAGGCTAGAGCCCCGCATCGACACAGCGAGGCTGCTCGCTGCGGTTCGGGTTGCCAAGCCCGGTATCGAGCGCACCCCGTCCGACGCGACCGTCAGGCTGGCAGCGGGTCGGCCCAGCGTCGTCCCCGCCGTTATCGGGACGAGGTTCGACGAGGCGGCCGCAGGGCCCCGGTTCCTCGCCGCGCTGACCTCGCGCACCCGCACTGCCACAATTCCCCTGGTCCCGGTGGCGCCCAAGGTGTCGACCAGGGTGGCTCAGGGCTGGGGGGTCAAGGAGAAGATCTCGACCTACACCACGCACTTTCCGGTCAACCCCCCGCGGACGAACAACATCAAGATCGCTGTCAGGACGCTTGACGGGACGCTTGTGCCCCCTGGTGGCAGGTTCAGCCTCAACGCCGTTCTGGGGCCACGGACACCGGCCAAGGGCTACCAGAAGGCTCCGGTCATCTACTCCGGGCGCCTTGAGCAGGACTACGGAGGTGGCGTCTCGCAGGTGTCCACCACGACCTTCAACGCGGCCTTCTTCTCTGGCGTCAAGATCGAGAAGCACACGCCGCACTCCTTCTACATCTCGCGCTACCCCGAGGGTCGGGAAGCGACCTTGTCGTGGCCCGATGTCGACCAGTTGTGGACCAACGACACGGGCTTCGGGATTCTCGTCGACGCCTTCGTCAGTGGCAGCGATCTCACCGTGTCCTTCTACGGCACCAAGACGTGGGACATCGAGGCGGTCAAGGGACCCAGGCGCAACACGGTTCAACCCAAGACCATCCTCGACGGTCGTTCAGGCTGCGTGCCGCAGGCCCCCAACGTCGGCTTCGACGTGACCGTGATGCGGATCTTCAGGAAGAACGGGGTGCAGGTCAAGAGCTCGAGCTTCAACACCCACTACCTCCCTGAGGACAGCGTCAGCTGTTCTTCTCCCGTGGCCCGCTGACGGCTCATGCCCCGAGATAGAGGTACTGGTGGTGGACGCTGAACCCGAGGTGCTCGAAGAGGCGCCGCGACGGTGAGTTCCCTTGTTCCACCTGCACATACACCGACCGTATGCGCCGTGCACGCGACTCGTCCGCGATCGCGCCCATGAGCTGGGTGGCGACGCCCGTGCGCCGATACTCCGGAGCTACATGCAGCGAGGACACGCCGGCCCAGACATGGGCGAATGCCAGTCGTGCGATGCCGACGACGGCGCCACCAATCTCGATCGAGGCGAAGAGCTGGTCGGGTGAACCGGTCATGACCGGCCCGGCCGTGGCTGGTGCAGCGCCGCCTTGGTCAGCCCAGGCCTTCCACCAGGCCGGCGAGGGCTCGGGCTCGAGGTTCACCCGGGCGCCCGAGGCGTTCGCGACCTCGGGCCCCAGGGCTCCTGTGGAGGCGGTGAGGACCATGGTGTTCTTGAACGGCTCGTAGGAGCGGCCCAGAAGCTCGCGGCCGAGCTGGTCGTCGTCGACGGTGAACCCTTCCGGGCCGAAGAGGCAGAACAGGCGGCGCAGCCCCCGTTCGTCGTACCAGCGCTCGCAATGGTCGATCGCGGCAGACAGCGGGACACCGGGATCACCAATCGGCAGCACCGAGTTGGCTCTGCCCGTGAACCCGGCAGCGGCCCGTAGCAGCCACCCCCCCAGGTCGGCGCGCTCGATCGGCGGCCACCCGTCGACCATGATCCGCTCCAGGTCATGCATCGAGATGGCGAGGTGTGGCGCCCCTCGGCGGGTCGACCTGGGCGGAACCTCCTTCGCCGCCACGACGGCCGCCCGGTCGATCACTTCCAGGCCAAGTCTGGTCCGGACAGAGACGGTCTCCTGGTCGATCGCCACGACGTCGCCCAGCGCATCGGTGACACCGTGCTCGATGCGTCTGCGCACGACTGCCCTCATGCCGGGTCGCAGTGCTTCCACGGGATCTGGGTCAGTCATCGTGAGGTTCTCATCCTTTTCGTGGTCATTCTTCCCTTTGGCCGGACCCGGGTATCTCTTCGGTCCGTGGATTCGGCATACTAGGTGTCTACTGCACGTCGCGCCCCAGGAGGACCGCTCAACATGACCTACGTGATCGCCCAGCCGTGTGTCGACGTCAAGGACAAGGCCTGCATAGAGGAGTGTCCGGTCGACTGCATCTACGAAGGTGAGCGGACGCTTTACATCCACCCTGACGAGTGTGTCGACTGCGGAGCCTGCGAGCCCGTATGCCCCGTCGAGGCAATCTTCTACGAGGACGACACACCCGAGCAGTGGAAGGACTTCTACAAGGCCAACGTCGAGTTCTTCGATGACCTGGGAAGCCCCGGTGGCGCCGCCAAGCTCGGCAAGATCGCGAAGGACCATCCCCTGATCATCGCCCTGCCGCCGCAGGGGCACGAAGAGTAGAGGCGTCTAGACCATTCGCTCACAGCTGTTGGGTTGATGATGGATCGCCTTCCAGACTTCCCATGGGACTCGCTCGCTCCGTACAAGGAGCGGGCGATTTCTCATGCTGGGGGGCTCGTCGACCTCTCGGTGGGTACGCCCGTCGACCCGACACCCGAGGTCGTCAGGGCGGCGCTCATCGGCGCATCCGATGCGTCCGGGTATCCGCAGACGTGGGGGACGCCGGACCTTCGTGAGGCTGTGGCGGCATGGTTCGCGCGCCGTAGAGGCGTGCCGGATGTCAACCCGGACGGGGTTCTTCCGACGGTGGGCAGCAAGGAGATGGTGGCTTGGCTGCCGACGCTTCTGGGCATCGGTCCGGGGGATGTCGTTGCGCTGCCGTCCATCGCCTACCCGACGTACGACGTGGGCGCGCGTATCGCAGGTGCCTCGCGGCATCCGATGGACAGCCTCACCGGCATGGGCCCGATGACGTCCAAAACGGCGCCAAAACTGATGTGGGTCAACAGTCCCAGCAATCCCACCGGTGAGGTCCTCGGCGCCGAGCACCTCGCCAAGCTGGTTGGATGGGGCAGAGCGCACGGCGTCGTGATCGCCAGTGACGAGTGTTACGCAGAGCTCGACTGGCGCGATGGTGACGTGGGCGCGGATGCCCGGCTCTCGGCTCCCGGAGCCGTGCCAAGCATCCTCGACCCAAAGGTGTGCGGGGGGAGCCACGATGGGCTGCTCGCCATCTACTCGTTGAGCAAACAGAGCAACATGGCCGGCTATCGGGCGGCGTTCGTGGCCGGGGACGCTGCGCTGGTGAGCGGCCTGCTGGAGATCCGAAAGCACGCCGGCATGATGATGCCCTGGCCGGTTCAGCGGGCGATGGTTGCAGCTCTGGGTGACGACGCCCACGTGAGGCTGCAAAAGGGGCGGTACGGAGCACGACGACGCCTGCTGATGTCCGGCCTGACGGGTGCTGGCTACCGCATCGACCTCTCGGATGCGGGACTTTACCTGTGGGCAACCCGAGACAGCGCAGAGCGACTCGACCAAGGCGGTGTGGGGGTCGACCATCAGGCCAACCGGGACCCCGACGATGGAGCCGACTGGTCACTTGTCGCAGAGATGGCCGACCTCGGCATCCTGGTCGCCCCGGGCAGCTTCTACGGCCCAGCCGGTGCTCGCCATGTCCGCATCGCCCTCACTGCGACCGACGAGCGTATCCATGAGGCCGTGCAGCGTCTGGATCGTCTGGCCCGCCAGGCCCGCCTGCCTTGACACCGGCCGGCGCCATAGCGGTGTCGGACCGGGTCGCCATCTGGGGTACCGTCACCTAAAAAGTTGGCAGACCCGGCAACGACGCCGGGACAACAGGAGGCGTTGAACGTCATGAGTCACGACACAGCAGGTGCAGTCCTTCAAGCCGGCGACAAAGAACTTCAGCTCCCTCTGGTCGAGTCGACCGACGGCAACAACGCTTATGACGTCTCCAAGCTGATGAAGGAGACCGGCAACGTCGCGCTGGATGTCGGTTTCGTCAACACCGCCTCCTGCCGCTCTGCGATCACCTTCATCGACGGCGACGCGGGCATCCTGCGCTACCGCGGGTACCCGATCGAGCAGCTGGCCCAGAACTCGACGTTCCTGGAGACCTCCTACCTGCTGATCTACGGTGAGCTCCCCACCCCCGAGCAGCTCGCGACCTTTGACGCCTCGATCCGCCGGCACACGTTGCTGCACGAGGACCTCAAGGGCTTCTTCGGTGGTTTCCCGGTCGACGCCCACCCGATGCCGGTGCTCTCCAGCGCGGTCTCGGCCCTGTCCACTTTCTACCAGGACAGCCTGGACCCCTTTGACGCCGACCAGGTCGAGATCTCGACCGTCCGCCTGATGGCCAAGCTGCCGACCCTGGCGGCCTACGCCTACAAGAAGAGCATCGGCCAGCCGCTGCTCTACCCGGACAACAGCCTCTCGATGGTGGAGAACTTCCTGCGGATGACCTTCGGGCTCCCGGCCGAGCCGTACGACCTGGACCCGGTCATGGTCAAGGCCCTCGACCAGCTGCTGATCCTGCATGCCGACCACGAGCAGAA
>JBDTOA010000082.1:0-8481 GCA_039933475.1 Dermatophilaceae bacterium | reverse complement strand
CCCAGCCCCACAACCCGCCCACACCGGCGGGCACCAAGGCACGTCCAAGCGGCCGCGTGGGACGGGCATGCGCCTCGGAATGCGCGACAGGCTTTCGCCGTATGCGGCGCCGGAGCTTCGCCGTATGCGGCGCCGGGCCTTCGTCGTACGTGTGCCGGGCCTTCGCCGTACGGGTGCCGGGCCTTCGCCGTCAACTTCGCGAGTGGGCCCCCATGTGGGACTGGCGTACCCGGCCTGAGGGACGGACGAGCAACACATGGGAGCGGCCCGGCGGCATACGATCGGAGCGTGAGCACCACAACGGAACAGCCACATCACGCCTCCTTGCCGCTGCTCGTCCTGGGTCAGGGCCGCGATCTCGCCACTGAACGAGGGGTCGAGTGTCCCGGCGTACTGCCCGCCGCCTCGGACCCCGGTCTGGTCAGTCGTGCACGGAACGCAAAGGCGGCGCTGGGGGACAAGGTCTTCGTCCTGGGCCACCACTACCAGCGCGACGAGGTCATCCAGTTCGCCGACGTCACTGGCGACAGCTTCAAGCTGGCCAAGGAGGCAGCTGCGAGGCCCGATGCGCAATACATCGTCTTCTGCGGCGTCCACTTCATGGCCGAGTCGGCCGACATCCTGACTGCGGACCACCAACAGGTGATCCTGCCCGACCTCGCGGCCGGGTGCTCCATGGCTGACATGGCCGCTATCGGTCAGGTGCAGGACGCCTGGGACGACCTCACCGACATGGGCGTTGCCGCGGACGTCGTACCGGTCACCTACATGAACTCGTCCGCTTCCATCAAGGCGTTCACCGGACGACACGGCGGCACGATCTGCACGTCCAGCAACGCCCGGACGGCCATGTCGTGGGCCTTCGAGCAGCGAGGAGGTGTCGCGGGCGAGGGCAAAGTGCTCTTCCTGCCCGACCAGCACCTGGGCCGCAACACCGCGGTCCGCGAGATGGGCCTCTCACTCGCGGATTGCGTCGTGTTCGACCCGCACAAGCCGGCCGGGGGGCTGACCACCGAGCAGGTCCGCGCGGCGCGGGTCATCCTGTGGCGCGGACACTGCTCGGTTCATGGCCGCTTCTCCCTGGAGGCGGTGGCAGCCGCGCGTGCCACGATCCCGGGAGTCAAGGTGATCGTGCACCCGGAGTGCCAGTACGAGGTGGTTGAGGCCGCTGACAGCGTCGGGTCGACCGAGAAGATCATCGAGACCATTGCGGCCGCACCGGACGGCAGCTCATGGGCGGTCGGCACCGAGCTCAACCTGGTGCGCCGGCTCGCGACGATGTTCCCGAAGCAGAACATCGTGTTTCTCGAGAAGAACGTCTGCTACTGCTCAACGATGAACCGTATCGACCTTCCGCACCTGGTCTGGGCGCTGGAGTCACTGGTTGGCGGCCGGGTCGTCAACCAGATAAAGGTTGACCCTGACGTCGGTCGATCGGCCAAGGTCGCACTCGACCAGATGCTGGCCCTGCCCGGCGCCCCCAGCAAGGACTAGCAGGAACTGCGACCGCGGCGCACGGGTGGAAACCCGAGGCGGATGGTCAGCTGCCCTGCGAGCCCTAGTCATTCGAGCAGGACCGCTTCAGGGACGCAAGGGCCGAGGACGGCTGGTCAGCTGCGCAGCAGACCCAGTCGTTCGAGCAGGACCGCCTCCGCGACGCACACCTGCTCAAAGTCGCCGAGGTGCAAGCTCTCGTTGGCCCCGTGTGCACGCGTGTCCGGGTCCTCGACGCCCGTGATCAGGATGCCTGCTTCGGGGAACCTCTGGGCGAACTCGGCCACAAACGGGATGGATCCTCCGACCCCGATGTCCACCGGCGCCACTCCCCATGCATCGGTGAAGGCTGCCCGGGCCTGGTCGTAGATCGGGCCATTGGCGTCGGCACTGAAACCGGAGCCCACGTCATCAAGCTGGATGTCGACCTTGGCGCCCCAGGGAACGTTGGCCAGAAGGTGCTCGGTGAGAAGCCGATAGGCCTCTTTCGGGTCCTCATCAGGCGCAATGCGCATGGAGATCTTCGCGGCGGCCTCTGGGACCAGGGTGTTGGACGAGGTGGCCACTGACGGCGCGTCGATACCGATCGTGCTGATTGACGGCTTGGCCCACAGCCGGGTGAGGATCGAGCCAGAGCCGATCATCTCGACGTCGTCCAGAAGTCCGGACTCCTGCCGCAGCCGCGCCTCGGGGTAGTCGAGATCGGAGGCGACACCAGACGCCAGTCCGCTGACCGCGACGTTGCCTTCCGAGTCGTGCAGGGTCGCGAGCATCCTGATCAACGCGGTAAGGGCGTCGGGCACGGCGCCCCCGAACATCCCGCTGTGGATCCCGTGGTCCAGGGTCCTCACCGTGAGGACAACGCGCACCAGACCGCGAAGAGTTGTTGTCAGCGCCGGCTCCCCTACAGCCCAGTTTGTCGAGTCGGCTAGGACGATCGCATCTGCTCGCAGCTTCTCGCCATGGCGTTCAAGAATTGCCCCAAGGCTGTCGGATCCGATCTCCTCCTCGCCCTCGACGAAGACGGTGACGCCAACCGGAAGGGCACCGGAGTGCGCGCGGAGTGCTGCGACATGGGCCATGACGCCAGCCTTGTCATCGGCGATGCCGCGGGCATAGACCCGTCCGTCACGTTCAGTCGGCTCGAACGGCGGGCTGTCCCATTCGGACTCAGCCCCTACCGGCTGCACGTCGTGGTGTGCGTACAACATGACGGTAGGTGCGCCCGCGGGCCCGTCAATGTGTCCGATGACTGCGGGTCGACCGCCCTCCCTGATGACTTCAACGGCAAGACCTTCAGCTCGCAGCAGCTCAGCGACAGCCTGCGCGCTGGCCTCAACGTTCGCCTGGTCGAAGGCTGCGAGAGAGATGCTGGGGATCCTCGCGAGCGCCTCGAGGTCCTGGCGCAAAGCCGGTAGAAGCTCGGCGATCTGGGCCCGAAGGGCACTGCATCGGGCGGGGTCAAGGTCTGGGATGAGAACGTCTTTGGTCACGACAGCGAGCGTACCCACCACAAACCGGGCCCGATCTCACGCCCGCACGTTGAACGGGCGGTACGAGGGTATCCAGCCGGACCACATAGGGTGACTCACGTGTTTGGACGAAAGAAAGCCACCCGGAACGGCGCCCCTTCAGCAACCACTTACGCCGATCGACCCGGTGCCAAGAACCACCCCACTCCCTCTCGGCGGGACCAGGAGGCTGCTCGTAAACGTCCACTCGTGCCCGCGGACCGCAAAGCCGCCGCCGGCCAGTCGCGCGAGGCCAACAAGCTCGCTCGCGCCAAGCAGCGCGCCGCAATGTTGTCGGGGGACGAGTCGGCGCTACCCGCTCGCGACAAGGGGCCGGTCAAGCGCTATATCCGCGACGTCGTTGATGCCCGTTGGAACATCGGCGAGTTCATGCTCCCGACAATGGTCCTGGTCCTCGTCTTGACCACAATTCCCATCTTCGCTCCCAAGCTGGGTGCGATTACCTCGATGCTGGTGTTCGTCCTCGTCTACGGACTCATTGTGGTTGGCGTGCTCGATGCCTTCCTGATGTGGCGGCGCACCAAGGCGAAGATCGTCGCCAGGTTCGGCCAGGCTCCGCCAAAGGGATCCGCCATGTATGCCGTCATCCGCGCCTTCCAGATGCGGCGCTCACGGCTCCCCCGCCCGCAGGTCGCCCGCGGGGCCATCCCAGAGTAGAACTTCGGTCTCGCTCGCCTTCAAAGCCTTCTCGCTCCTGACTGGGGTCAGTCGAGCAGGTTGGCGAACGCGGTGGGAGAGCGGGTGAGCGCGTACGTCGCGAAATGCATGCGCTCGACCTCGCCGCCCGACCCCCGGCTGAGCTCGAGCAGCTCGCCCCGCTCACGACCGGCGACCGCTCTGAAGCAGTCAGCGCTGGTCCGGGCGAATCGGGTGTCTGTCGCCGGAGGCCCGCCCGGGATCCGGGACCACAGGACGTTCTCGCGCACCTCGAAGACGATCTCCTCGCCTTCGGCCCACCAGCTGCCAAGCATCGCCTCGAGCTCCGGCTGGGGCTGGGAAGGGATCCACACCTTGTCGAGACGGGGCTCGGCGTCAAGGACGGTGGTGGCCAGCTGCCCGGCGAGGACGGTGGTCTCAGCACCTGCAGTGCTGTTGGCGAAAACCACTGCCCCAACGCGGTCCTCGCGCCTGACGCGCAGGCCAGCCAAGAATCCCGGCATGGCTCCCCCGTGCCCTGCAAGGACCCGCTCCCCGGTTCGCTGGAGGTCATAGCCCAGCCCATACGCCCGACTCCAACCCGCCACATCGGTCATGACCACCGGCTGGCACATCTCGTCAAGCGTGTCTGGCGAGAGGACCTCCTCGAGGGGGTCCGCCATGAAGGCGGCGTAGCGGCCGAGATCGGCGACGGTGCTCCACAGACCGCCAAATGGCGCTGTCGCCCTGAGCTCGAAGACCGGTTCCAGGGTCGCGACTCCCGTGTGCGGATGAATCTGGTACCCGAAGGCTCGCGTGGCGTCATCCGGGCTCAGGGTCGTGCTCTTCATCTCCAGTGGGAACAGGATCTTCTGGGTGACGACGTCGCCCCACGGCCGGCCCTCCAGCTTTTCCACGATCTGCCCAAGCAGCGCGAACGCGAGGTTGGAGTAATGGAAGGCGAAGTGGGAGGGGAGAACCTGCTCAGCGTCCTCGAGCTCGCGCAGCAGTCGCTCCGAGTCCGGAGCGTCAAGGTTCTCCCAGATCCGGCCGACGGGCTCGCGCTGGAGACCCGAAGCGTGCGCCAGCATCGAGCGAACGGTGAGGGCTCCATGCCTGGTCTTAGGCAGATACCGCTCCAGCCGGTCGTCCAGTGATATCCGGCCGGCGTCCCGTAGCGCCATGACCAGTACCGCGGTGAAGGTCTTGGTGATCGAACCCATCATGTACTGCGTGTCGTCCGTCGGAGCGATGGCGGGGTCCAGCCGGGCCGAGCCAACATGCGCGGACCACACCAGCTCACCGTCCCTGATCAGACCGGCACTGACCGCGGGCGTGTGCCACCTACTCTGCGCCGCGTGGACCTGGGCATTCAGGTCTCCGACCAGCGCGGCGCCCAGAGGCAGCACGCTGCTCATTCGGCTGCCCGCAGGCTCATCGGACCGTATACAACGGTCCGCTCATGGAGCAGGGTGACCGCTTCCACGCCAGCGTCGGTCAGCGTTCGCCACTGCTCTCCGAGCCAGCTCTCGGCGTCGCTCTGCGAGGGAAACCCTCCGGCGTGCAGGGACTCACCTGTCGTCAGCTTTCCATCGGCATCCAGATAGGACCAGGTCCACTCATCAGTCATGGACGTCACCTTATCCAGCCACCCACGGGCCAGCCGCGGGCAAACGCTGCGACGACTCCCATGACTGCCATGACTCCGATGACTGCCAGAATGTTCACAGCCACCTGCTGGCCCGAGTCCCTCAGATGGCGCGCATCCGGTTGTTGCGGGGGTTGTGCTCGAGCTCTGCAAGGCCGAGCGCCTCCATCAACGGCGGTATGTACATGCCGAACCGGCCGCGAAGCCCCTTCTTCAGGCCATACCAGCCGCCGACCGGGTTGCTCGTCGCTCGCCCCCAGGACTCGACCGTGCCGTCCTTGGCCGGCTTCTGCTCATCGGCGGCCCCCAGCTCCATCCAGTCGCCGTGCTCGCGCAACATCGCCTGCAGGTCCTCGAGACACCTCAGCTGGTAGTACAGAGTCGTCTTCCCCACGATGCACACCAGACGCGGGGGTTCTGAAAGCTCGTCCTTGTGCATCGTGTACTCGGACGTGCCAGGCGGGGTCTTCAGCAGCCATGGGTCCTGGGCGGTGCCCTGTCCCACGACGTCTTCAGCCATCGCCGGTCAGCCCTCCCGAACCTGCACCTGGACGAATGGGGGCTTGACGACCTTGGCGGTCAGGTCATGTCCACGTACGTCGATCAGGACCTCGTCGCCCTCCTTGACTGTTGGATCGAGCAACGCCAGGGCGATTCCCTGCTTCAGCGTCGGGGAGAACGTTCCCGAGGTGACCTCACCCAGCGCTGCGCCATCGGCTCCCTTGACCTGACAGTGGGGGCGCGGGATGCCGCGACCGGTGGCCAGCAGGCCCCAGTTCACCCTCTTCGGCCCTTCGGCCCGTTCTGCTGTCAAGGCATCCTTCCCCCAGAACTCCTGCTTCTTCCAGCCAACGGCCCAACCGGCGCGCGCCTGAACGGGAGTGATGTCCAGGCTCAGCTCGTGACCGTGCAGCGGATAGCCCATCTCGGTGCGCAGCGTGTCGCGGGCGCCCAGACCACAGGGCAGCCCTCCGAAGGGTGCTGACGCCTCGATCAGCGCATCCCAGAAAGCCAGCGAGTCGTCCCAGCGTGGGACCAGCTCGTAGCCGTGCTCGCCCGTGTAGCCAGTGCGACAGACGATGACCGGCTTTCCATTCCAGCTCGCCTCGACGAAGGACATGTAGTCGTGGCCGGTTGGTAGACCGAGTGCCTGGAGTACCTCATCGCTCTTGGGCCCTTGCACGGCGATGACGGCAAAGTCGTCGTGAAGATTCTCAACCTCCAGGCCTTCGGGCGCAGCCGCCTGCAGCCGACGAACGACCTCAGCAGTGTTGGAAGCATTGGGAATGAGAAAGACATCGTCGCTCGCCCGCAAGTAGACAATGAGGTCATCGACCACCCCGCCCGTCGGGTCGCAGCACAGGGTGTACTGCGCCTTGCCCGCGGCTATGCGGCCCAGATCGTTCGTCAGGGCAGAGTTGATGAACTCGGCCGCGCCGGCTCCCTTCACGCTGGCCTTGCCCAGATGGCTCACGTCGAAGATGCCCACCCGCTCGCGGACAGCCGCGTGCTCTCGCACGACGCCCCCGCCGGGGTACTCGATCGGCATCTCCCAGCCGCCGAAGTCCGCCATCTTTGCGCCCAGCGCAACGTGACGGTCGTGAAGGGGGGAGGTCTTGAGGGAGGCGTCGGTCATGTTCCTCACCGTAGCGGCAAGCGAAACGCCGTTATCCTCAGCGTGGGCAACAACCCATTCTCAGCCCTTGCGGCCAATCCCGCCGCCCCATCCCCAACCACGAAGGACAACACCTGTGACCACCTTGAAGGTGTCCGACCGCGCAGCAGCCGAGCTCAAGGGCGATGCACTCGTCCTGGTCTCGATCCAGACCGCCAAAGGAGCGGCACTGGCCCCCGGCCACGGACTCGCCGACGTGAGCGTTGCGCACCTCGAGTCCGCGCTGCTGACCCTCAAGGCCAAGGGCGGACGTGACGAGGTGGTCAAGCTGGTGGCAGTCCCCGGCGTATCAGCCGCACTCGTCGTCGTCACCGGAGTCGGCAAGACCCTCGCCGAGGGAGCCCCCCTCGACGCCGAGGCCGTACGCCGCGCAGTCGGTTCTGCCACCCGCCAGCTCAACGGTCTCTCCACCGTGATTGTGGTGGCCCCAGCAGCTGGCGTCGCCCTGGCTGCAGCAGCGGCAGAGGGTGCGATCTTCGGAGCCTTCACGATCATCAGCTCGGCGGCCGGACCCGCCTCGGCTCCGGTCAAGGCCATCACCCTCGTCTCACCCCTGGCACGGGACAAAGATCTGCGCGCAGCGGTCAAGCGTGCCCTTGCCCTGGGCCGGGCCACGACCTACACCCGCGACCTGGTCAACCAGGCCCCCAGCGAGCTCTACCCTGCATCGTTCGCCGCCGACATCAAGAACCGCACGGTCGGCACGAACGTGAAGTTCTCGGTGCTCGACGAAAAGGCTCTGGCTCGTGGCGGGTTCGGCGGCCACGTGACCGTCGGCGGCGGGTCGGCCCACGGTCCTCGGCTGGTCACGCTGCACTACAAGCCAGCCCAGGCAGGCAAGCAACAGAAGCATGTCGCCTTCGTCGGCAAGGGCATCACCTTCGACTCCGGCGGTCTGTCCATCAAGCCCAGCAAGAGCATGACGACGATGAAGTGCGACATGGCCGGGGCTGCGGCTGTCGCCGGTGCCCTCTTCGCCATCGCCGAGATGGCTCTGCCCGTCGAGGTCACGGCGTACCTGTGCCTCGCCGAGAACATGCCGGGCACCGGCGCCTGCCGTCCGGGCGACGTCGTCACCATCCGCGGCGGCAAGACCGTCGAGCTCAACAACACCGACGCCGAAGGCCGCATGGTCCTGGCCGACGGACTGGCCCTGGCCTCGGAGAAGAAGCCCGACATCATCATCGACATGGCCACCCTGACGGGTGCCGCGGTGGCGGCGCTTGGCGACCGCACCGCTGCGGTACTGGGCAACGACGACGACCTGAGGGACAGCGTCAAGACAGTCGCCGATGCCGTAGGAGAGCCGTTCTGGCCCTTCCCGCTCCTGGAGGACATCCGCCCGACGCTGGACTCCCCCGTGGCCGATCTGCTGCAGTCCGGCCCGACTGGTGTCATCTTCGCCGGCTGGTTCCTGAGCGAGTTCATCGGCAACGACAAGAGCGGGCAACCGATCCCCTGGGCCCACCTCGACATTGCCGGGCCCGCGTTCAACG
>JBDTOA010000081.1:0-8544 GCA_039933475.1 Dermatophilaceae bacterium | reverse complement strand
AGGCCACCGGTGCCAGCCTTCACCAGCTGGTGGTAACGCTCGTTGGACTCCTTGGCGTTGCCGAACCCGGCATACTGCCGCATCGTCCATGGCCGCCCGGTGTACATGCTGGGATAGACGCCACGGGTGAAGGGGAACTTGCCCGGTGACCCCAGCTGCTCCGCTGCGTCGAAGCCGTCCAGTGACAGCTGGTCATAGACCTGGGCGATCGGCAGGTCGGACTCGCTGCGCGCGCCGGGGGATTCAGCCATGACGAGAGCCTAATGACCTCAGGAGGCCCCGGCAAAGGTGGGCTCAGGTGAGGTCCCCGCGTCCCGCCGCCTTCAGCAGGTCGACGAGGGCTTTGACGTCCTGGGCGTGTTCGCCGGTGGTCACGAGAAGCACATCAGGGGTGTCGACGACCACGACGTCGTCCAGACCGAGCACGGCGACCATCCGGCCGGAACCCGGAACGACCAGACCGGTCGCGTCCTTCGCCAGCACGAGGTCGCCGTCCCCGAGAACCTTCAGCTCCGCGGCGTCGGGCGCGCCCGACAGCAACGAGCCGACCGAGCTGAAGTCCCCCACGTCGTCCCACGAGAAGGACCCCGGCACCACGGCCACCCGCCCCTGGGACGCTGCCGGCTCGGCAACGGCATGGTCGATCGCAATCTTCGGCAGCGCCGGCCATACCTCGCCGAGACGGGCCGGGTCCGCGGCAACGTCGCGCAGACTCGCGGCCATCTCGGGATGGAGCTCAGCCAGCAGATCGAGCAGAACGGTTGCTTTCACCACGAACATCCCTGCGTTCCAGCGGTACTCACCGGTTCTCAGGTATCCGCGCGCTGTTGCCGCATCGGGTTTCTCCACGAAGGACCGAACCGCCCGGCCGTTCGGAGCACCTGGCATCGCCAAGGGGTCGCCGACCTGGATGTAGCCGAAACCCGTTGCAGGACGGGTCGGCTCGATGCCGATGGTGACGAGGTAGCCGGCTTGCGCGACCACCACCGCCTCACGCACGCAGTCGGCGAACACCTCGGGCTCGCCAATAACGTGGTCCGCGGCGAATGAGCCCATGACGGCGTCAGGGTCGCGGCTCTCGAGGATCGCCGCAGCGAGCCCGATCGCCGCCATGGAGTCCCGCGGAGATGACTCAACCACGAGGTTGGCGAGCGCCAGGCGCGGCAGCTGGGCCCGGACGTCTTTCTCGTGAAGTACTCCGGTCACCACCATGATGTGCTCGCCGCACAGTGGCGCCAGCCGTTCCCACGTCGTCTGCAGCAGCGAGTGCCCTGCACCGGTCAGGTCCTGCAGGAACTTCGGGGAGGACGCTCGCGAGAGAGGCCATAGACGCGTTCCCGAGCCCCCAGCGGGGATGACAGCCCAGAACCCGTCGATCGCCGAACCGTGGAGGTCACGAGCGACCTGTGTCATTGCGTCAGCGACCTCAGCCATGTCGCAGACGGTACAGGGCCCAAAACGGTCTCACCTGACGCCTTCAGCGGAGCGGTTAGGCTGCTGGTCCGATGACCGCCCCTCGGTATGCCGCCCGCGCCCTTGCGCTCAGCCTCTCGCTTTCCGCCTTTGGCGCGATCTGCGTCATCGGCGTCACTCCCCCGGCCATGGCAGCCCGAAGCTCTCCCGTCGGCGGTGAACAGCTCGCCCGAGGCGGCGTCATCGTCAACCTCGAGCCTGGCGTCCCCGCTCCACCCGCCATGCCCGGCGCGTCCTTCCTGGTCGCAGACATG
This sequence comes from Dermatophilaceae bacterium, assembly GCA_039933475.1. GTDB lineage: Bacteria > Actinomycetota > Actinomycetes > Actinomycetales > Dermatophilaceae > UBA4719. The sequence goes on along the minus strand of JBDTOA010000081.1, from coordinate 6,817 downwards.
GACACGGGGCAGATCCTGGCCGCCAGGGCGCCCCACACCCCACTCAGGCCGGCCAGCACGCTCAAGACGCTCACGGCACTGACCCTGATCCCACGCCTCGACCCGAACCAGGAGATCCTGGTCCAGCCCGAGGACGTGCGCGTCGAGGGAAGCCGCGTCGGCATCCTTGCCGGGACGCGGTACACCGTTCGAAGCCTCCTGCAGGGACTTCTCCTGGCCTCCGGCAACGACGCGGCCTTCGCACTGGCCCGCGCGAACCAGAGCGTCGCGGTGACACTGGAACAGATGAACGCCACGGCGCTGGAGCTCGGTGCCCTGGACACTGTGGCCAAGGACCCCAGCGGTCTGGACCAGCCCGGCGAGACGAGCAGCGCCTATGACCTCGCGCTGATTGGCCGCGCCGCGATGAAGCTCCCCAGCTTCCGCAGCTACGTCAGCACCAGGGCCGCGACAGTTCCGGGGGGCAGGTCCGGCGGCAAGGTGGTGCCCGCGTTCAAGATCAACAACCACAACCGGCTGCTCTACAACTACGAGGGGGCGATCGGCATCAAGAACGGGTATACGGTCGCCGCCCAGCAGACCTTCGTGGCCGCGGCCACGCGCGGCGGGAAGACCTACATCGTGACCGAGCTGGCCAGCCCCAACGGCAGCTGGCGTCCGACGGCGGCCCTTCTGGACTGGGCCTTCGCCCACGGCGCCGCGCTCACCCCGATCGGCCAGCTGGTCGAGCCCGGCACCACGACCGGGCCGGGGGGCTCAGCCGAAGCCAAGAACCCGGCTGGGTCGCCGCCGGGTATGCCGTCGTCCCTGCCGCCAGTTCTGCCGCCCTGGATCGGCGTGGCCGGGCTGCTCGGCGGGGTGGCGCTTATCGGCGCCTGGGCGGCACGCGGCATCTCGCGCCGACGCACCTGAGACCTGAGCTCAACGTCGGGGCGGGCGAGGCAGGTGAATGACCGAGCGGATGCCGCGGACCACCGTCCCGGCTGCCATCAGTGCCGCAGCCCCGAGAACCGCCCCGGCTGCCAGCGTCGTACGGTCGCCTGACCGGGTGCCGAACGTGGGCATGAGGACGCCACGGTCAGCAGCGGCGCCTTTGTCGGCAACGGTGTCAGCAACGGTTTTGACAAGGTGGGGCTCAGCGCCGTGGATCCCGTCGACGTCGTTCGCCACCCAGGCCGCCGAGATCAGCGTGAGCCGCGCGACCAGGTTGAGCCAGATCAACAGGCCGACCACGACGGCGATCGAGGCGTACAGCGGGTTGCCGGTCAACCGCGACAGCAAGCCCTCGGCAAAGAGCTTGAGCAGGCTGAAGCCGACCCCTCCCACCAGAGCTCCCTGGTACAGGACGCCCCAGGAGACCTGGATGCCGGCGAGCACCCTTATCAGCAGCATCATCAGACCCGTGTCGACCACGACGCTGACCGGGAGCCCGGCCAGAGCGACGACCCAGCTGTGACCGGACATCCCGATCCGCTCGGCGATCCAGCCGGCTGCGAAGCCCACCCCGGTGGTCAGCACCGCGGAGAGCAGGACGCCCAGCCCCAGGGTGAGCAGGACCCCGAGGTCGCGAAGCTTGGCCGTTGCCAGGTTGCCCAGCGGCCCCTCGGCCCCGAAGACCGCACGGATGCCCTGACGGAGTGCGCCCAGCCATCCCATGCCGGCCAGCACCAGCGTGACGAAGGAGACGGCGCCGGTGATGGTCAGCGCTGCCGGGCGCGGTGCCACGACCGGGATGAGCCCATCGGGGTGCTGAGCATCCTTGACGAAGCCGGGCAGGTTCGCGCTCAGGCTCTCTGCCACCGAGCTCAAGAGATCGGGGTGCCCTCGCAGGACGAACCCGAACACCGTGAAGGCCAGCGCGACTGCGGGGAAGATCGAGAAGAAGGCGAAGTAGCTGACACCGCCGGCCAGAATGTTGCCGCGCGCCTCGCTGTAGCGCTTCCAGGCCTGCCATGGCTTGCTGGCCTGCAGGCGCGCCACGAGGGCCATCACGCCACCGGACCAGCTTGGCTGTTCGCCCCGGTCCCGAAGTCAAAGCTGCGAACCTCATGCCAGATCAGGTCGTCGCCGTGCTCATAGAGGCGAAACGCCCCAACGTCGAACGAGCACTCATAGGAGGCCAGCTCGTTGAACGCCCGGTCCATCGCGACGTCGTCGACGTGGTGGGCGATCGTGACGTGGGGGTGGTAGTAGAACCGCACCTCCCGCTTCAGCGGGCCGGTGCGGATCGCCTGCTCGATCCGCTCGCACTCGCTGATGCCACCTGCCACCTGCACGAATACCACCGGAGAGACAGGCCGGAAGGTGCCGGTGCTGCGCAGCCGCATGGTGAACGGCTGCTGCTCGACGGCCACGCGCTCGAGGTGCTCGTGGATCTCGCAGACCTCGTCATCGGTGATCTCGGTGGGCGACAGAAGCGTGACGTGGGTGGGGATCGAAAAGGCCCCTGGATCGCCGAAGGACGCGCGCAGCCGTTGGAGCTCACCCGCAAAGGGTGCAGGGATGGCGATAGAGACGCCGATCACTTTCACCTGCGGTCTATCGCTTGCTCGGCAGGAAGCCGACGCGGTCATAGACCCTGGCCAGGGTCTTGCTGGCAACATCCCTGGCCCGTTCGGCACCTTCAGCCAGGATCCGGTCGAGCTCGGCGGGGTCAGCCATCAGCTCCAGGGTGCGGTCGCGATACGGCGTGGCGGTGTCGACCACAACCTCTGTGACGTCCTTCTTGAGGTCGCCGTAGCCCTTGCCCTCATAGTCGGCCTCGAGCGCCTCCATGGAGCGCCCCGTCAGCGCGCCGAGAATCGACAGGAGGTTCGACACGCCGGGTTTCTGCGCGGGGTCGAAGCGGATCTCGCGCCCTGTGTCGGTCACGGCGGACCTGATCCGCTTGGCGATCGTGGTGGATTCGTCAAGGAGGTCGATGACCCCGCTCTGGCTGGCCGCCGACTTGCTCATCTTCGAGGTCGGCTCCTGCAGGTCGTAGATCTTGGCAGTCGCCTTGATGATGTGCGGTTCGGGGACGGTGAGGGTCTGGCCGTAGCGAGTGTTGAACCGGGCGGCGAGGTCGCGAGTCAGCTCGAGGTGCTGGCGCTGGTCCTCGCCCACCGGCACCTGGTCCGCGTCATACAGCAGGATGTCGGCTGCCATCAGCACCGGATAGCTGAACAGGCCCACCGTCGTGCCGGCGGCGCCGTGCCTCGCCGACTTGTCCTTGAACTGTGTCATCCGACTCGCCTCGCCGAAGCCGGTCAGACAGGACAGGACCCAGGCGAGCTCGGCGTGCTCGCTGATGTGGCTCTGCACGAAGACCGTTGAGCGAGAGGGGTCCACGCCAGCGGCGAGGTACTGCGCGGCCGTCCGTCGGGTGCGCTCGCGCAACGCGGCCGGCTCCACCTCGACCGTGATGGCGTGCAGGTCGACCACGACGTAGAACGGGTCGTGGGTCTCCTGCATCTGCACCCAGCTCAGCAGGGCGCCCAGGTAGTTGCCCAGGTGGAGGGAGTCGTGGGTGGGCTGCATCCCGGACAGCAGACGTGGCTTGCCGCCCGTCGTCGGGGCGCTGTGCGAGGGCATGCGCATTATTCTGTCAGGTCGCCCGGCGGGTTGTTCGCATGGTCAACTGGTGCGGCCACCTGTGCCCTTCTGTGGGTAATCGACCTTTGGCGTCGCCGATCCCAACGTAAGTCAACAAACTCGTGGCAGAATTCATCGCAGACCGAGCCGAAGGACAAGGTGACGGCGTGCTGGCACGACAACGACAAGAGGCCATCCTGCACACGGTGGACCACAGCGGAGGGGCCAGGGTCTCAGAGCTGGTGGACGTCCTCGGTGTCTCCGACATGACCGTCCGCCGGGACATCGGGGCACTGGCCGCAAAGGGACTGGTCGTGAAGGTCCATGGCGGCGCAACTGCCGTCGGTGGGCGTAGCGCTGACGAGCCCGGCTTCCAGGTCAAAGCACAGATGAACCCGGCTCACAAGTCCGCCATCGCGCGGGTAGCCGCCTCGCTGATCTCGCCCGGATCGTCGATCGCCATCTCCGCAGGGACCACGACGTACGCGGTGGCCCACCTGCTGCTGAACGTTCCCAACCTGACCGTGGTGACGAACTCGCCCCGCGTGGCCGAGCTGCTGCACAGCCCCCTGCGCGACGACCTGACCGTGGTTCTGACCGGAGGGGTCCGCACCCCGTCCGACGCCCTGGCCGGCCCGGTCGCGGACGCAACACTGCGCGAGCTGCACGTCGACACGCTCATCCTGGGCGTCCATGGCATCCACCAGGTGGCCGGACTGACCACGCCAAACCTCCTTGAGGCGACCACCAACCGGGCCCTGATCGCCGCCGCGCGACGCGTTGTCGTCGTGGCCGACCACACCAAATGGGGCATCATCGGGCTCTCGACGTTCGCCTCCCTGGGACAGGTCGACGTGCTGGTGACCGACAGCGAGCTCGATGCTGTGGGGCAACGCGTGGTCGGCGAGCAGGTCGGACAGCTCATCGTCGCCCAGCCTCTCGAGGACGAGGGCGAACACGGGCCGGGCACCGTGCAGAGCTCATGACCGAGGGCGCATCCGGGTCCGCGAGGTTTCGACGCACCTCCACCACCCTGGCCGACGGCCGCGAGCTCATCTACTTCGACGACTCGGAGCCCTACCGAAGTGGAGCCAGGCTCCGCGACGTTCCCGACCAGCGACCCCTGGGTCTTCGCACCCCCGCCGGGACGATCCGCCACGACGCTCTGACCGGGGACTGGGTCTCGATCGCCGGCCACCGACAGAACCGAACGTTCATGCCACCTGCGGACGAGTGCCCCCTGTGTCCGACCGGCCTCGGGACGGTGCCCTCCGAGATCCCCGCCGCCGAGTATGACGTCGTGGTCTTCGAGAATCGCTTTCCCTCGTTCGGGGCCGATGCCAGCGCACCGGCTCAGAGCGGCGACCTTCCAGACCCGTCATTCACCCAGTCCTTCACGCAGGCACCTGCCCTGGGCCGCTGCGAGGTGGTCTGCTTCACGAGCGACCACGACGCCAGCTTCGCGTCGCTCTCACCCTCACGGGCGAGAACCGTCGTGGACGTCTGGGCGGACCGCACCCGCGAGCTGTCCGCACTGCCCTCCGTCGAGCTGGTCTTCCCGTTCGAGAACCGTGGCAAGGAGATCGGGGTGACGCTGCATCACCCCCACGGGCAGATCTACGCCTACCCGTTCATCCCGGCCCGCACCGCGGCGCTTCTCCGCGAGGCCACGAGGCACCATGAACAAACCGGCCGCCTCCTTGGTGCTGACCTGCTCAGGGCCGAGCTCGAAGCCGGGACTCGAGTGGTCATCAAGGGCACCCACTGGACGGCATACGTGCCATTTGCCGCTCGCTGGCCGGTCGAGGTCCACCTCGTGCCGAACCGCGACGTTCCCGACCTGGCGGCGCTGGACACGACCGAGCGCGACGAGCTGGCCGAGGTGTACCTCGAGCTGCTGCGCCGGCTGGACCGCTACTACGAAGGACCCGGCGGCGCGCCGATCGCGATGCCCTACATCGCCGGCTGGCACCAGGCGCCTGTCCGTCAAGGGCGTGATGTCTCGCGCCTCCATCTGCAGGTCGTGTCGGTCCTGCGGGCCCCCGGGCGGCTGAAGTACCTCGCCGGCTCCGAGTCCGGCGTCGGTGCCTGGGTGAACGATGTCGCCCCTGAGCGCGTGGCCGCCCGGCTCCGCGAGGTGGGCTGAGTTGGCCACGTCCACCGGACCGGGACTCGCCTCGTCGTTCGCGGATGCCTTCGGCGCCCTGCCCTCAGGGGTGTGGTCCGCACCGGGCCGGGTGAACCTCATGGGCGAGCACACCGACTACAACCAGGGCCTTTGCCTTCCGATAGCTCTCCCACAACGCACGTATGCCGCGGCGCGGCTGCGCGACGACCGCGCGGTGAGGTTGTTCTCGCTGCAGTCCTCACAGAGGTACGAGCTCGACCTCGCCGAGGTACGGCCAGGGCACCCATCAGGGTGGGGAGCCTATGCAGCGGGCGTCCTCTGGGCGCTTGCGGACTCCGGTCACGAGATCCGGGGGCTCGATGTTCTGGTTGACGGCCGGGTGCCACTCGGCGCGGGCCTTTCCAGCTCGGCGGCGCTCGAATGTGCCATCGCCGCAGCGGCTTCCGACCTCCTTGGCCTGGACCTGCTCGCCGACGACACGGCCCGCAGGCTTCTCGCCGCGGCCTGTGTCAGCGCCGAGAACACCATCGCGGGGGCACCTACCGGCGGCATGGACCAGTCGGCCTCCCTGCGCGCACGGGGCGGCCACGCGATGTTGCTGGACTGTCGTGACTTCAGCGTCACCCACGTTCCGCTTGACCTGTCCGCCAGCGGTCTCTCGCTGGTGGTCATGGACACCCGCGCCGAGCACGCGCTCGTCGGTGGGCAGTATGCGCAGCGCCGCGAGAGCTGCGAGCGCGCTGCACGCGAGCTCGGCCTGGCCTCACTGCGCGAGGCGCCTTTCGACGGCCTTGAGGAGACCCTCGGCCGGTTGTCCGGCGACGAGGTCCGGAGGCGAACCAGGCACATCGTGACCGAGATCGAACGGGTCCGCCAGACGGTGGGACTGCTAGCCGCAGGGCGCCTGCCCGACGTCGGCCCGGTGTTCAGCGCCTCTCACGCGTCCATGCGCGACGACTTCGAGATCTCGTCGCCCGAGCTGGACCTTGCCGTCGAGACAGCCATGGGTCACGGGGCCCTGGGAGCGCGGATGACCGGCGGTGGCTTCGGTGGCTCGGCGATCGCGCTGGTTCCCGCCGGACGCACGGTCGAGGTGAGCGCCGCTGTCACGCAAGC
>JBDTOA010000080.1:0-8573 GCA_039933475.1 Dermatophilaceae bacterium | reverse complement strand
GTGCATTTCAGGTCGTATGCCGCATGGTCGCCGCCGATGTGTACGCGCATCTGCTTGGTGTCCTTGTCTTCGATGTCTTCGATGTCTTCGATGGGGTTGGCGCCGATGTGCATCCAGGATCAGGTGTGAGGGCTCTCATGGGTCGAAAAGATCGGCCCGGCGGTACGGGTGCGCTTGATCTCGAAGAAACCGGGGGTGCCGGCGACGAGGAGGCAGCCGTCCCAGAGCCTTCCGGCGTCCTCGCCGGTGGGGGCCGGTGAGACAACAGGTCCGAAGAAGGAGATGCCATCGACGGAGATAACCGGGGTGCCGACGTCCTCACCTACCAGGTCCATGGCCCGCGCATGGCTTATGCGCAGCTCGGAGTCCACCTCCGTCGTGTCGGCGAACCGGAGTAGATCCGCCGGCAGGCCTACCTCTTCGAGGCTCGAGACGATGACCTTGACATAGTCCTCGTCGCCGCCGAGGTGGATGCGGGTGCCGATCGCGTCGTACAAGGGCTTGATCACCTTTGGGCCGTATTCACGGGCGGCGGCGACGATGACCCGAACCGGTGCCCACGAGCGATCCATCAGGTCGCGATAGCTCTCGGGAAGGTCACGTCCCTCGTTGAGCACCGACAGGCTCATCACCGACCAGGTGACCTCGACCTCGCGGACGCGCTCGACCTCCATCAGCCATCGTGAGGTCATCCACGCCCACGGGCAGACCGGGTCGAACCACATCTGGGCGGCAGCCTTGGAAGCCATGGGCCGTATCCTGCCAGCCGGGAGCCTCCGCTGCCCGGTGAGGGGGCAAAGCGGTCGTGGGAGGATGTCCAGACCCCCCGACCAACCACAGGAGACAACCCGTGCCTGGCAAGAACCTGACGCGCGAAGAAGCCCGCGAGCGCGCCGACCTGCTGTCCGTAGCCACCTATGACGTCGCCCTCGACCTCACCACCGGAACCACCAGCTTCCGGACCCGGTCGACAGTCACCTTTGCGGCGTCGACGGAGGGTGCGAGCAGTTTCATCGACCTGATCGCTGCCTCGGTCGAGCAGATCACCCTCAACGGCGAGTCGCTCGACCCAGCAACGCATTTCGACGGGGTTCGAGTCCAGCTGCCGAGGCTGAGCTCTGGACACAACGAGCTCACGGTCGACGCCACCGGCCTCTACATGAACACCGGCGAGGGCCTGCACCGCTTCGTCGACCCGGTTGATGACGAGGCATACCTGTACACGCAGTTCGAGGTCGCCGACGCTCGACGCATGTTCGCCGTTTTTGAGCAGCCGGACCTCAAGGCCACCTATGCCTTCACCATCACCGCCCCCGCGCACTGGGAGGTGGTCTCCAACGAGCCGTCACCTGAGCCGGTGCCAGCCGGCGAGACCGACGGCATCCGGCGCGCAACGTGGACCTTTGCGCCCACGCCGATCATGTCCTCCTACATCACCGCGCTGATCGCCGGCCCGTATGACGTGGTCCGGGACGAGGTTCAGACCCGCAACGGCGCCGTACCTATGGGCATCCTGTGCCGCAGGTCCCTCACACCTCACCTGGACGCGGACAACATCTTCGACTGCACCAAACGCGGTTTTGCCTTCTACGAGAACGAGTTCGACTACGCGTTCCCCTTCACCAAGTACGACCAGATCTTCACGCCCGAGTACAACATGGGCGCCATGGAGAACGCCGGCGCCGTGACCTTCAACGAGAAGTACGTCTTCCGCGGCAAGGTCACCGAGGCGCTGGTCGAACGCAGGGCGCTGACGATCCTGCACGAGCTCGCACACATGTGGTTCGGGGACCTGGTCACCATGCAGTGGTGGAACGACCTGTGGCTGAACGAGTCGTTCGCGGAGTGGGCCTCGACGACGTGCTCGGCCGAGGTCACCCAGTGGAATACGGCCTGGACCACCTTCAGCACCGCCGAGAAGTCCTGGGCGTACCGCCAGGACCAGCTGTCCTCCACCCACCCGATCGTCGCCGATATCAACGACCTCGAGGATGTCGAGGTCAACTTCGACGGAATCACCTACGCCAAGGGTGCCTCCGTTCTCAAGCAGCTGGTCGCTTACGTCGGGCGCGAGCCGTTCACGGCCGGCCTTCGCCAGTACTTCTCCAAGCACGCCTGGCAGAACACGACGCTCTCGGACCTGCTCGGGCATCTCGAGGAGGCCTCGGGTCGCGACCTGCAGACGTGGTCGCAGCTATGGCTCGAGACCGCCGGCGTCAACACCCTGCGCCCCGAGGTCACGGCCGACGCTGAGGGCATCATCACCTCGGCCGCCATCACCCAGACCGCGGTCGAGGCCTTCCCGACGCTGCGCCCGCACACCCTGGCGATCGGGCTGTACGACGTACAGGGCGACGACCTGGTACGGGTCGGCAGGATCGAGCTTGATATCGATGGCCCGCGAACCGACGTGCCACAGCTGGTTGGTCAGAGGCGGCCAGATCTCCTGCTGGTCAACGAAGACGACCTTGCCTACGCCAAGATCCGGCTCGACGAGCCTTCCCTGGCCACGATGCTTGCCCATGCTCGTGGGTTCACCACGAGTCTCCCCCGGGCCATTGCGCTTGGTGCTGTGTGGGACATGACCCGCGACGGTGAGATGTCGGCGCGCGACTTCTGCGACGTGGTGCTCGACGCTCTTCCAGGAGAGAGCGACTCGACACTCCTGTCGGTGATGCTCGGTCAGCTGAGGAGCGCCGCCCTCCTGTATGTGGCCCCGGAAAAACGCGAAGAGGCTCTGAGATCCGTGACGGGCCGGCTACGCGAGCTGGCCAGGTCCGCCCTGCCAGGAAGTGATGCTCAGCTGCAGCTGCTGAGCACGTTTGCGGGGTTCGCCGAGAGCGAGCAGGACGTCGCGTGGATCCGCGCGCTGCTGGAGGGTCACGCGGTGCTGGACGGGCTGGCGATCGACACCGAGATGCGATGGACGCTTCTCACCGCCCTCGCGGCAGCCGGAGCCGCCGACGAGAGCGAGATCGAGGCCGAGCGTCAGCGCGACAACACCGCCACCGGCCTTGAACGCGCCGCGAGGGCCCTGGCGACCCTGCCCACGGCTGAGGCCAAGGCCAAGGCATGGCGGGACGTCGTCGAGACCGAGGGTGCACCCAACCAGATGGTCGGCGCGGTCGCCCAGGGCTTCACCAACGCGCGCGACACGGCTCTGCTCACGCCTTATGTCGAGAAGTACCACGCCATGCTCTCGACGATCTGGGCTACCCGGACCCATGCGATCGCCGCGTCCGTCGTCGCGGGCTTCTATCCGGTGACTCTGGCCAGCCTCGAGCTGGCTGAGGCCTCCCAGAGCTGGCTCGACAACAACCCTGCGGCGACCCCGGCGCTGCGCCGGGTCGTGTCAGAGAACCGCGACGGCGTGAGACGCGCCCTTGCCGCACAGCAGCGCGACGCCGCTCGCGACTGAGGCACCCGGCATACTCTCGCGGTCGCCCACAACCACACCCACACCCAATCGTGGTTGTCGGCGACCGCCTTCTTTCGGGCTCAGGCGCTGGAGGAACAGCAGCGGGCCAGGCGGCGGGCCCACCGCGAGACCATGAGGTCCTCCAGCAGGACTGGCCTGCCGTCCGGCCCTGCCAGCGGAAGGCGCCAGTTCGGGTACTCCTCATCGGTTCCGGGCTGGTTCATCGTCCTCAGGTCACCGGTCATGTCCGAGACGGCGACGCCCAGCAGCTTGGCCGGTGTCCACGACAGGAAGCGGTGCAGAGCCTCGACGACGTCGCTACGAGGGGCTCCGGCCAGGAGCAGCCCTCGCTCGACCAGCATGTCGAGGACCTTCTGACGTGCAGCCTCGTCCAGCATCCGTTCCCGTTCCACCGGGCGGGTCAACAGGCCGAGGCCGTGACGTAGGTCCACGTGGGCGCCGGCCAGATAGCCGGCGGTCGGGGGCAGGTCGTGGGTCGTGACGGTGGCCAGGCACAGCTGGCGATAGGCCTCCGCGGGCAGGGGCTTGCCCGCATCGTCCTTCTCGAACCACACGATCGACGTGCCGAGCATCCCTCGCTCGCGCAGATAGTCACGCACCCACGGCTCGACGACGCCCAGGTCCTCACCGACCACCACTGCCCCGGCCCGGTGCGCCTCCAGCGCGAGGATGCCGATCAGCGCCTCATGGTCGTAACGGACGTAGGTGCCCTCACTGGCGGGCTGTCCTTCGGGGACCCACCACAGCCGGAACAGCCCGCTGACGTGGTCGATCCGGATGCCTCCGGCGTGACGCAGGATGCCGCGCAGCATGTCCCTGTATGGCGCATAGCCCAGCTCCTCGAGCCGGTCCGGTCGCCACGGTGGCTGGCTCCAGTCCTGGCCCTGCTGGTTGTACTGGTCAGGCGGAGCACCGACCGTGACCCTGCGGGCGAGGGCATCGCCCAGTCCCCACGCGTCCGCCCCCTCGGGATGGACACCCACAGCCACATCGTGGATGACGCCGATCGCCATCCCGGCCTCCGTGACGTGCCGCTGGACTGCTGCGAGCTGCTCATCGACGATCCACTGCAGCCAACGGTAGAACTCGACCTCATCGCCGATCTGGTCCCGGGCCGCCTCGACGGCGTTGCTGCGCGGGTCCTGGAGCTCGACCGGCCACTGGCCCCACGACAACCCGTGCGTCTCGGCGAGGGCGCACCAGGTGGCGAAGTCGAGCAGGGACTGACCCTCGCGTTCGCAGAAGGCGATGAACGCACGCTCACGACGGGACGAACGGGGCTGGTGGTAGACCGTGCGCAACGCCGCGACCTTGGCCGCCCAGACGGCATCACGGTCGATGGTGTCCGCCTCGTTCAGGATGCGGGCGTCATCCGCGTGCCACTCCAGCATCTGCCTCTCGGCGGCGGACAGGTAACCCATCTCAGGGATGTCCTCGACGCGGATGTAGATCGGGTTGACGAATCGCCTCGAGGTAGGCAGATATGGGGAGGGCTCCATGGGGGCGACAGGCTCGGCCGCATGCAGGGGGTTCACCAGAACGAAGTCCGCACCCAGGTCACCCGCCGCCCAGGCCCCGAGGTCGGCAAGGTCGGCAAGGTCCCCCAGACCCCACGACTGACGGGAGCGCACGGAGTAGATCTGGCTCATCAGGCCCCACGCGCTTCGCTGCTGCAGCGCGTCGGGCAGCACCAGGGCTACGGGCGCAACGACCAACGGCGTCGAGAAGCTGTCATCGCCGATCTTGGCGTTGAGGGTGTGCCAGCCCAACGGAAGGTCACCCGGCACCTCGAAGGTCGCCTCCCCGATCTGCCGGCCGTCAATGACCCGAGGCTCGACGTAGTGGTCGACCTGGCGGACCTCGCGCCGGGAGCCATCCTCGAGGACGACCCAGAGGTCAGCGGCTTCCCCGTCGGGCAGGTGCAGCGGCACCCAGTTGGGCCAGCCCTCGCGGGAGACAACGATAGGGGGCAAGGTTCGACGCCAGGTCCGGTCCGCAACAACGGCAAGTGATCTGGTGATCGCGGCGTCGTCAGAGACGTCAAGACCCAGCGCGTCCAGGACTGCCGAGATGGTCGGCGCGCCGACGACGACGTGGTTGCCCTGCCAGTCCCAGTACTCGGTGGCGACGCCGAAGGCGCGAGCGAGCTCGGCAAGTGCATGCGAGGGTGCGGGGGTCGGCACGTCATTCCTCTCGGATGGCAGCGTTTGGTTCGCAGGCGAGTGTTTCACGGGTGTCGGTGCAGGCAAGGGTCCCATCAGTGGCAAAGATAGCGGGTATGACGTTTGTACCCCCAGCCTCCGTGCCGAACGGCCCCCCGCCTGCCCAGACCGCCGACCTCGCGTGGCAGTGGCAGACGCTGATCGGCCCTTCTCTGACCATCATCGGCACGCTGGTGGGCGCGATGCTGCTTCGCTGGGTTCTCCACCGAACCATCGACCGTGCCGTCAGCAACACGCTGGCCAGGGCAGCGCGGCGCGAGAGCCACGCTCCTGGTCGGGCCAACCGCCTGTTGGCCCAGGCAACCGGGCTGAGCCAGGACCGCAGCACCCAACGGGCAGCCACCATGGGTGCCATCCTCAAGAGCACGTCCACCTTCGTCATCTTCACCCTCGCGCTGCTCACCGTCATGGCAACCCTGGGCCTGCCGCTGGGACCGCTCCTGGCGTCCGCCGGTGTCGTCGGGGTCGCGCTCGGCTTCGGTGCACAGAGCCTGGTCAAGGACTTTCTGTCTGGCATCTTCATGATCCTCGAGGACCAGTACGGAGTGGGTGACGTCATCGACACGGGCGAAGCGATCGGCACCGTCGAGGACATGACGCTTCGCGTCACCAGGCTGCGGGACTTCAGCGGGATCGTCTGGTACATCCGGAACGGCGAGATCGTCAGAATTGGCAACCGGTCTCAGGGATGGTCGACCGCGCTCGTGGATATCCCCGTGGGCTACGGCGAGAGCCTGGACACAGTCCTTCCCCTGATGCGCCAGGTTGTCCACGGGCTCGATCAGTCAGAGGACTGGAAGACGCGGCTGCTCGAAGAACCGGTGGTCGCTGGTGTCCAGTCGATGATCGGTGCTGTGGTCACGGTGCGGATCGTCGCCAAGTGCGCTCCGAACGAGAGCTTCTCGGTGTCGCGCGAGATCCGCGAGCGCGTCAAGGCTGCCTTCGACGAGGCAGGGATTCGCGCACCACAGGTTCCGCCGCTCTATGGCGCAGGCCCTGGCGCCCCAAGCGCCTGAGGCTGCAAGGATTGCGTCGTGACAGTTGCGAGCTTCTACGAGCGGGTGGGTGGCCACGAGACCTTCCGCAAGCTGGTCCATGACTTCTACGCAGGCGTGGCGGGCGACCCGCAGCTGAGGGCGCTCTACCCCGACGACGACCTCGGCCCCGCAGAGGTGAGGTTCCGGATGTTCCTCGAGCAGTACTGGGGCGGGCCTACGACGTACTCCGAGCAGCGAGGCCACCCGCGCCTGCGGATGCGCCACCAACCCTTCAAGGTCACCCCCACGCAGCGCGACCGCTGGCTCACTCACATGATGGCCGCGGTCGACACCCTCGCGCTCGCCCCGGCCGACGACCTGACCCTGCGTGACTACCTCGAATCGGCCGCGCAGTCGATGGTCAACTCCCTGGAGGACTGACATGGGCACAGCAGCCTCTTTGCCCCCCGTGCCGGAACCTTCGCCCCTCGTGCACGCTGGCTCTCCGCCGGACTCGCCGTGGTGGCGTTCTGCCGTGATCTACCAGATCTACCCGCGCTCATGGGCCGACAGCGATGGCGACGGCATGGGCGACCTTCCCGGAGTCGAGGCGCGGCTTCCGTACCTGCGCGACCTCGGCGTGGACGCGGTCTGGCTCTCGCCCTTCTACACCTCACCCCAGGCCGACGCCGGCTATGACGTGGCCGACTACCGGAACGTCGACCCGATCTTCGGGACGCTGTCCGACGCCGAGACGTTGGTGGCCGCCGCGCATCGCCTTGGCCTCAAGATCATCGTGGACCTGGTTCCCAACCACTCATCGGACGAGCATGCGTGGTTCCGGGCCGCCTTGGAGGCTCAACCGGGCAGCCCCGAGCGGGAGCGCTACGTCTTCCGTGACGGTCTCGGCCCCACGGGCGACCTTCCGCCGAACAACTGGCAGTGCGTCTTCGGTGGCTCGGCCTGGTCAAGGGTCAGCTCGGACAGTGACCCTGATGGCCAGTGGTACCTCCATCTGTTCGACGTCAAGCAGCCGGACTTCAACTGGGACAACCCCGAGGTCCGGGCCGAGTTCGAGGACGTCCTGAGGTTCTGGCTCGACCGGGGCGTTGACGGCTTTCGGGTGGACGTCGCCAATGCCCTCGTCAAGGAGGCGGGCCTGCCCGACTGGGACGAGCAGGTCCACATGCTCGGCGATCACGAGAGCGAGCCGACCCAGCGCGATGAAAGGCAGCCGCCGATGTGGGACCAGGACGGCGTCCACGAGATCTACCGGGCGTGGCGGCGAATCCTCAACTCCTACAACCCGATCGACGCCGAAGGATACTCGGGCGACAACGACCGGATCCTCTGTGGCGAGGCATGGGTCGACTCGCAGGAGCGCATCGCCCGCTACGTCCGAAGCGACGAGATGCACCAGGCGTTCAACTTCGAGTTCCTCAAGACGCAGTGGCGGGCCGGTGACCTGCGTGATGACATCACCTCCTCACTGACGTCAGCGGACTCTGTTGGAGCGCCGACTACCTGGGTGCTGTCAAACCACGACGTCGTGCGACATACGTCCCGGCTTGGACTCCCAGTAGGAACCAAGCGCCCCAACGGGATCGGCATCGGCGACCCTCAGCCCGATGCCGTCCTCGGCCTTCGCAGAGCGCGGGCTGCCACAGCGCTCATGCTCGCTCTTCCGGGCTCTGCCTACGTCTACCAGGGAGAGGAGCTCGGGCTGCCTGACTCCACCGACATGCCGGACGACCTCCGCCAGGACCCGACGTGGCCGCGCAGCGGGCATACCGAGCGGGGCAGGGACGGCTGCCGGGTGCCGATGCCGTGGGAAGGCGACCGCCCGTCGTACGGCTTCGGGCCCACGGGTCTGACGTGGCTGCCCCAGCCGGCGTCGTACGCGGCTCTTGCCGTCGACCGGCAGCAGGGCGTCGA
>JBDTOA010000079.1:0-8610 GCA_039933475.1 Dermatophilaceae bacterium | reverse complement strand
GGTGCGGCCCGGAACGTCAGGGTGTCGGCCATGTTGATGAGGCTGATCGCAAGCGCAGTGGCGGCCTCGTACTCCTCGACGCGCAGCGTGAACCGGGCGAGGACGTCCCCGTCGGTGCGGGTCACGGGGGTGATCACCAGGGCGGCGCTGGGGTGGTCGATGCGAGCGTCGGTGGCCAAACCGCTCGCGCGGGCGACATAACCCAGGCATCCAAGGTCCCCCGCCTGCTCGCGGGTGAGGACGGCCGTCCCCGTGAAACGGTCCCGGACAACGGTGTTGGCCAGGATGAGCGCGGCGACCTCCTGAAGGTCATCAGCGAGCCGCTGGAGCTCCGCGGGGTCTGGGAGGGAAAGCAAGGTGACCCCACCAGGGGTGATTGCTCCGCGGAGCAACCGGTGCCCCGTGACTGCAGTGTTGATCCGTAGCAGCTGTTCGCGAATCCTTTGCGCATGGGCGTTGCCGAGCGAGAAGCCCGTGTCGTTGGCGAGCCCGCCAAGGTCGGCGGCATGGTTGTAGAGGCGTTCGAGCTCGACGACAAGGGCGCGCAGACGCTGGGCTGGTTCGGTCATGGTTATGCCCAGTGCGTCTTCCACGGCCAGGCTGTGGGCCAGGGCGTGCCCGGCGGAGGTGTCACCGCTGACTCGTTCGGCGAGGTGGATTGCGCCCGTGGCGTCGAGCCCTTCAAAGAGCTTCTCCACGCCGCGGTGGGTGAACCACAGGCGGGCCTTGAGCTTGAGGATGCTCTCCCCGACGACCGAAAGACGGAAGTGACCAGGCTCGATGATGCCGGCGTGGACGGGTCCGACCGGAATCTCGTAGACGCCGTCGCCCTGCACCCCGACAAACGGATAGGGCTCGGTCTCGGTGAAGGGGGGCGGTGGTCCGGCGTCGTGCCGCATCGGATACCAGCCTGCGGGCCAGTGTGCATGCCGTACCAGCCGTCGGGGCTGAGGGTGGCTGACTGGCACGATCCCGAACAGGTCGTGCATCTCCCGTTCGAAGCGTGAGGCGGGGAAGGAGAGCGAAGCCAGGGTTGGTATTCGCGGGTCGTCGGCCGGGAGGGTGACCTCCAGCTCGATGCGGCGGTCGGGGTCGCCAGCCAGGAACAGGTACACAACGCGCAGGTTGGCGCCGTCGTCGTGGGCAGCGACCAGAGCAAGGCGGAAGCCGTCCTTGAACAGCGCCGCGGCCTGCGCGGCGAGCTCGGTCGGGTGGAGCTTTCGGCTGGCTCTGTGAAGGCCGACCGGTTCGTCGCTGACGGGCGGTTGCCGGGTCTCTTCTTCTGGGGTCATCGGGGCGCTCCGAGGGAGGTGGCAGCAGAGTGGAAGAGCTGGGTGAACGGGCCGGCGGTCACGCCCAGCGCAAGGCTCAGGATCACCCCGGTGGCCAGGGCACCCGCTACGGAGCGGGGAACTGAGATTGCCGGTGAGCCCGGGTCGGGAGCGCCGAGCAGCATTCTGGCGCCATTGCGCACCAGGGCCGCAAAGGCGACGACCATGAGCAGCAGCGCGATACCGAGCGCCCACTCGAGATGGACCCCTGCCAGGGCGCGCGAGATGGAAAGCTCACTGGCGAACATGGCGAACGGCGGCAGGCCGAGCAGGACCACGAGGCCCACCGCGAACGAGGTGCCGACCAGGCGGGATCGGGCCAGCACGCCTGTGACGTCTGCGATCGCGGTGGAGTCGTGCGCTGCCTGCAGCTGGCCCGCTGCGAGGAACACGATCGCCTTGCCGATCCCGTGTGCCAGCACGTGCAGCAGCAGGGCGGCGATGGCGAGCTCGGTGCCCGCGGCAGCTGCGATCGCGACGAGGCCCATGTTCTCCATCGAGGAGTACGCCAGCATCCTCTTGAAGTCTCTCTGAACCACGAGCAGCGATGCGGCGATCAGCAAGGTGAGGAGCCCGACGATGAGCAGGCCGATCCGAAGGAAGCCGGTGCCGAGCGCAAGGTCAACGACGGACTTGACGCGAAGGAGTGCGGAGAACGCCACCGAGAGAAGTACGCCGCTCATCAGGGCCGAGACGGGAGCGGGGGACTGGCTGTGTGCATCTGCGAGCCAGGTGTGGAAGGGGACGAGGCCCGCCTTGGCGCCATAGCCCAGCAGCAACAAGCCGGCGGCCAGACGAGTAACAGCCGGATCCAGCTGGGACGCATGGCTGAGCAGGACGTCGATGTCCAGGGCGCTCTCGCTCGGGGCGCCGGCGTGAAGGCTGGCGAAGTAGAGCAGGACGGTGCCCAGGAACGCAAGCGCGATGCCCACGGAACAGATGACGACGTACTTCCAGGTGGCTTCCAGCGCCGGCCGGGTCCGTCGGTGGCCGACCAGGAACGCGGTTGCCACCGTGGTGGCCTCGATGGCCACCCACATCACTCCGATGTTGTTGGCCAGGACGGCCAGCGCCATTGCGGCCAGGAATACGGGGACCAGCACCCCGTAGAGGTTGGCGCCCTTGCGGTTGGTGTGCCCCTCTGCGAGCTCGGCATCGATGTATCCGATGCTGGCCCAGGTCGCCAGGGAGCCCACGATGCCGATGACGATGAGCATGGTGATGCTGAGGGCGTCTGTTCGCAGTACCCGCCAGAGGCCGAACTGCGTCTCGGAGCCGACGCGAAGGCCGATGACGCAGGCACTGACCAGGATCGACAGCGCGGCAAGGACAGTCACTGAAGCGGTCAGGCGTCGCCATCCCAGAAGGGCTGCGAGCAGGGCCGCGAGAAGCGGGGCGAGGATTGGCACCATCAGCAGGATGTTCATCAGTCGCGCAGCTCACGTAGCTGGTCGAGGTCGGTATCCCCGAACGCGCGGCGCATCCGCCCGGTCAGGACCCCCAGGACCAGGACGGCGAAGAGGGCATCCAGCGAGGCACCGAGCTCGACGATGAGAGGCACCCCGGCGGTGATGAGGAAGCCTGTGGCCGCGATGCCGTTGTCCAGCATCAGGAAGCCGACGGCCTGTGAGAGCGCACGGCGCCGGCTGACCATGACGAAAACAGCGATCAGGATCACGGCAAACGCAGCAGGCACCGCGCGGGTCGCCTCGGTGGGGTCCAGCGCGATGATCGGCCGGGTCACCGCGTAGGCCAGGACGGTCAGGCCGGCCGTGATCAGCAGCGAGGCGGTGGTGTTGACCAGGGGGGCGCTTTCGCGGCGTTCCTGGTCCTCGGTCCCGACGGCCCGTCCGAGCAGGACCGGCAGAACGAGCGCTTTGAGGACGAGGACAACGACGCCGACGGTGATGATCGCCGCGTCATGCTGGCCGATGCCTTCGACAAGGGGGATCGCGGCCAGAGCCAGGCCCTGCCATGCGAGCAGCCGGACGATGGCCCTGAGCTCACGGCGCCAGACAATGAGGACCGCGGTCAGCAGAAACGCTCCTGCCGCGAGGTCCAGCAGTCCGGCATACGTGGTCTGGGTCATCTGCCCTTCTCCGTTGTCGTGGTGGTTGTTCTTGTGGTTTCGTCGTGATGGTGAGCTGCCGCGTGCGTTTGTGGTGGTGGCTGGTTGGCTCTTGTCACGTCGTCCCGGTGGCGAGGAAGTAGGACGCGGTGACCGCGAGGAGGGCGAGAAGGAAGGATCCGGCCAGCAGCTCGGGCACCCGGAACAAGCGCAGCTTGGCGATGAACACCTCACCAACGGCGAGGGCGCTGGCCAGGACGACGACCTTGAGCGTGACTGCCGCGATGCCGAGCAGAACAGCAGGCACCGTGGGGTGCGCGGCGGCGACACCCCAGGGCAGGAACAGGTTGGCGAGGAGCCCCAGCATGACGGTGAGGCGCATGGCGCTGGCCCACTCGACCAGAGCCAGCTTGGGGCCGGCGTACTCCAGGACCATCGCCTCGTGAATCATGGTCAGCTCGAGGTGGGTGGTGGGGTTGTCCACGGGCAGCCGTCCGGCCTCCGCGATGATCACGATGATCAGCGCAACCAGGGCCAGCAGGCTCCCGGGCGTGAGCACCTGGGCGGGATGTCGCATGGTCCCGGAGACGATGGCAGCCAGGTTGGCCGAGTGCCCGGGAACGGACAGGGCGAACACGGCCAGCAGGATGGTTGGTTCGACGAGGGCCGCGATGGTGATCTCGCGGCTGGACCCCATGCCGCCGAACGCCGTGCCGGTGTCCAGACCGGCGAGGGTCAGGGCGACTGTTCCGAGGAACAGCAGACCGACGACCCCGAACAGGTCCGCCATCGGGTCCAGCGGGGACCCAAGGGCAACGAGGGGGACGATCGCGGCGATCAGCAGGGTGCTTCCGGCCATCACTGCGGGCGCGAGGAGGAAGACCACTGTTGTCCCGGTGGGGGTGATCTGCTGCTTGCGGAACTGCTTCTGAAGATCTCGCCAGGGCTGAAGGACCCCGCCTCCGGCCCGGCCCTCCAGCTTGGCGCGGATCTGGCGCATCCCGCCCACGATGAGCGGCGCCCCGGCCAGCACGCCGACCACCTGAAGGGCAGCGGCCACGACGGACAGGGCGCTCATCGGGCGACCAGCAGCACGATGAGCATCCCCAGGGCGCCGTACGCCAGGTAGAGGTGGATCCTGCCGTTGTGCGCGCGGCGCACATACTGCGCCCAGGCTGTCACGGCTTGGACCACAGGGACGTAGAAGCGTTGCTCGACAGGATCGTCGAGCCGGGTCCGGTAGGTGACCTTCTCGATCAGGTACTGCGACTCCGCGAAGTGGGTGACCTCCACGTCGGTGTCAGGCCGCAGCACGTCGTCGAAGACCCGCTGCAGGGGTTCTGCGAAGGACGTGGCGGTGTACTGCATCCGCGGGCTGAGTGTGTCTGCGCCGCATGCCCATAGGGGAGTCGCCAGGGCCGGGGGGCGGTGACGAACACCCCATCGGGCAAGAAAGACCGCGATCAGGACGGCGATGACCAGTGCTCCTGCGATCACGCCTGGGGAGATCGACCCGTCGAAACCTGGCAGTCGCAGGATCGTGCCGAGCCCTGGACCCTCAGCGCTGCCGCCAAGCGTTGGCAGGACACCAAGGACGCGCACAAGGGTGGGGCCGAGCAGGACGGGTGCGACCGCGAATACCATGCAGGCCGCAGCGGCCAGTGTCATGCCGGCAAGCATGCTGGCCGGTGCCTCGCGGGCGGCCCCCGCGGCCGCCGAACGCGGGCGGGCCAGAAACCCGACACCGAACGCTTTGACCATGGCCAGGATCCCCAGCCCGCTGGTCAGGGCGACGGCGCCCACAGAGAGCGGCATGGCCAGCGCGAGCAGGGTGTTGGTCCCGTGGGGGGAGTGGATCAGGCTCTGGAACAGGAGCCATTCGCTGGCGAAGCCGGCGCCCAGCGGAAGTCCTGAGGCGCCGAGGGCGCCGATCCCGAAGAGAGTGGTTGTGGCCGGCATCCGTCGGGCCAGGCCCCCAAGCTTGTCCAGGTCGCGCAGCCCGGTCGCGGACAGGACGGATCCGGCGCCGAGGAAGGCGAGGCTCTTGAAGGCGGCGTGGGCAAGGAGGTGCAGCAGTGCGGCGGTCAAAGCGATTGCGGCCACTGTCGGGGCACCGGAGGAGCTGAGCAGTGCGGCGGTGCCGAGGGCAAGGGTGACCAGGCCCATGTTCTCGGTGGTCGAGTAGGCCAACAGCCGTTTCAGGTCGGTCGCAACTGAGGCCTGCAGCACTCCGAAGACTGCTGAGACGGCGCCGACGATCATCAGGGTCAGGCCCCACCAGTGCGGACCAGGGCCAAGCAGCTGAAGGTCGATCCGGATGATGCCATAGATGCCCATGTTGACCATGGCCGCGCTCATCAGGGCCGACACCGGGCTTGGCGCCTCGGGGTGGGCGCGCGGCAACCACGCATGAAGCGGAAGCAGCCCGGCCTTCGAGCCGAATCCGAGGAGGGTCAGCACAAAGACCGTTGTGCGGGTAGCCGGTGTGAGGGCATCGGCATGCGCGCCGATCGCCACGAAGGAGTCGCCGCCCGCCGCAGACAGGACCACCAGAGCGATGAGGATCGCCACGAAGCCCAGCTGGGTCATGATCGCGTAGAAGGTCCCAGCGGACCTGACGGCGTCACGACGGTGCTCGGTGAGCACCAGAACGAGCGAAGCGGCGGCCATCAGCTCCCAGGCCAGCAGAAACGTCGTCACCGACCCTGCCGCGGGGACAAGGAGCATTGCCGCCACGAACAGCGGGAGAGTGACCAGGGGGAGCGGTGCCCAGTGCTCTCGTTCTGCATAACCGATCGCGTAGATTCCCACGGCGACTGCGACCGCACCGGTCGCGGCGATGAACAGTCCGCCCAGGGGGTCGAGGTCGAACCTGACACCCACCAGTGGGAGGAGCCAGCCGATCGTCAGCCGCCGCGGGCCGCCGAAGACCCCGCTCAGGCCCAGTGCGAGGCCGAGGGCTCCGATGACAGCAGTAAGACCTCCGGAGAGTGCGGCCGAACTGGTTCGCCGGCCATCTGTGGTGGGAGCTGGGGCCGGCGTCGGGACGCCCGGCAGGGTGTGGACTGCAGTGGTCACCGGCCGGTCACCGTACGCAGTGCGGTGATGATCTCCGTGGGGGTGGGCGGACAGCCCGGCACCTGCACATCAACCGCGACTACGTCAGCCACCGAACCGACCACGCCGTAACCCTTGGTGAAAACCCCTCCATTGCAGGCACAGTCGCCGACCGCGATGACAACCCTGGGCTCGGGAATTGCCTGCAGGGTGTTGAGCAGCGGCTGGTGCATGTTGTGAGTCACCACACCTGTCGCGAGCAGTGCGTCGGCGTGACGGGGCGAGGCGACCAGGCGCGCGCCGAAGCGCTCAGCGTCGTACACGGGTGAGAAGGCGCCTGAGATCTCGAGCTCGCAGCCGTTGCAGGAGCCGGCATCCACATGTCGTAGCTGCAGCGAGCCGGTTATCCCTGTGGGGGGCGAGAGGGTGACCTCGGGGGCCGCTTGTGCAGGCTCCACCATGCGCCCGACCCGGCGGATCTTGCCGAGCCAGCTCACCGGACGGCCTCCCGGTAAGGCAGGCACAACGGCTTCGCAGGAGTCATCGGCTGTCGGCCGGCGCTTCGGCCCCGCTGCTGGCCTGAAGATCCTTGAGCAGGCCCACCTGGTCGGTGAGCAGGCCGGTCAGGACCTTGCGCGCGACCAGAAGCAGCTCAGCCATGTCGCGGGAGGTCATCGAGTAGATCACGTTGTTGCCCTGTTTGCGGGCGCTGACCATTCCGGCTCTGCGCAGTACTGCGAGCTGCTGGGAGAGATGGGAGGACTCCAGCCCCAGCTTGGGCATCAGCTCGGTCACCGAGTGCTCACCCTCGGCGAGCAGCTCCAGAATCCGTATCCTCGCGGGGTGCCCGAGGGTCTTGAAGAACTCGGCCTTCAACGTATAGATAGGTTCTGACATCGCGTAGTGCTCCCTTTCGCAGATGCGCACTTGATGAAACTATCATATAGTTTCGATGAGCAGCGAAGGGACGAGCGGCGGCGGCGTCTTCTCCCGCGTTGTTACCGGGGCTGTTTCCGGCGCAGCTACCCTGGCCGTCTGCTGGTCGGTTTGCGGCCGTTTCCGGCCTTGTCTCGGGGCCTATCGGCCGGCGGGGGTCAGTCCGAGCGAGCGGCCCGCTAGCCCGCGGGCACGGGACGAGAGGCCTCTGGCGATGTCGCGCAGAACCACTGACGAGGGGCTGTCGGGATGGCTAAGGACGATGGGCATGCCGACATCGCCGCCTTCGCGCAGTCCGGTATCCATCGGGATCTGGCCCAGCAACGGCACCGGGGCGCCGACCGAACGGGTGAGTGAGTCGGCGACGGTCTGGCCGCCACCTGCTCCGAAGATCTCGTGACGGGTGCCGTCCGGAAGCTCCAGCCACGACATGTTCTCGATCACGCCGACGATCTGCTGATGGGTCTGCATGGCGATGGAACCCGCCCGTTCGGCCACCTCGGATGCCGCCTTCTGGGGCGTCGTGACGACCAGAAGCTCGGCATTCGGAATGAGCTGCGCGACCGAGATCGCGATGTCGCCGGTTCCTGGGGGCAGGTCCAGCAGCAACACGTCGAGGTCGCCCCAGAAGACATCGCCGAGGAACTGCTGCAGGGCGCGGTGCAACATGGGCCCGCGCCAGACCACCGGCTGGTTGCCGGGAACGAACATGCCGATCGAGATGACCTTCACGCCGTGGGCCAGGGGGGGAAGGATCATGTCGTCCACCTGGGTGGGGTGCTGTTCCACGCCGAGCATGCGGGGAACCGAGAAGCCGTAGACGTCCGCGTCCACGACACCGACGCGCAGGCCGTCCTGGGCCATGGCAGCAGCCAGGTTGACCGTCACCGACGACTTTCCGACACCGCCCTTGCCCGATGCCACGCAGTAGACCCGGGTGAGGCTGTTCGGCTTCGCGAAGGGGATCTCGCGCTCAGGGTTGTCGCCGCGCAGAGTTGTCCGAAGCTCGGTGCGCTGCTCGTCGCTCATGACCCCCAGGGTCACATCGACACTCGTGACCCCCTCGACACCAAGGAGTGCAGCAGTGGTGTCCTTGGTGAGGGTGTCCTTGAGCGGACACCCGGAGATTGTCAGCAAGATGGTGACCGAGGCGCGCCCCGACTCGTCGACCGCGACCGACTCGACCATGCCGAGCTCGGTGACGGGCTTGCGGATCTC